>NZ_CAKLCK010000039.1:0-214426 GCF_921292965.1 Allocatenococcus thiocycli | reverse complement strand
TGACCATCGCGGTATAAATTGGCCAATACCGAGTTGAAAGTTACTTCAGCGATGGCTTCACAACGCGCTTTGAGAGTAAGCAGTTCGGGTGTCCACGGATAAGGGGTCATTGTCAGCCCTGAATAGGTGTAAGCGGCGTCGCCATGCCAAGCTTGCAGCCGAGGTTGCAGGACTGACTTGCCAAAGATGTTAATTCGCTCTTGCTGCCATGGTAATGTTTTCCTGAGGATAGCAAAAAAGTTGTCGGCCTCGGCAGCTTCAAGAAAGTTTGGATGATAATAGAGTTTACCTTGCTGCACTTCTTGCCAGAATGAGCTGCTAAATAAGTCATCTTGTTGCATTTTTTACCGCTCTACGTATAAATTTTTTAGATTATTGTTACCTTTATGATAGCTATTGAGTATTATTTGATTAAATAAGAATTTTAACAATAAATGAAAGCGTCTCGCAGCGGTATGCGAGATAGTGGGGAGCCAATGCGCCACTTTCCCAAGAAACAGTATTACTTTGCCTTATTCTTCCTGATTTTTTTCGTTTTGTTTGTCGGAGTTGTTGAACTATTACATCAAAACCAAAAAGAACATAACCGAGAGCAATTACTCGCTGAAGCCAAAGATCAACTTTCTATCCTCCGATCCAACCTGGAGGCAGGCCTTATGGCCGACATTTACCAAGCCAGCACTTTAGGTACGTTAGTGACATTGCTACCTGAAAGTGGTGCGCGCGAGTTAGGTATCGCCGCAGAACGTATTCTGAATAAAAGTAAGAATATTGATGCCATCGGTATCGCGAAAAATGACGTTATAAATCATATGTTTCCACTCAAAGGTAATGAGAGTGCGCTCGGGCTGGATTATAGAACAGTTCCGGAGCAATGGGCGCAAGTGAAAAAAGCCAGAGAGATTCAAGAGATATTCATCGCGGGGCCCGTTACGCTGGTGCAGGGTGGGCGAGGGTTGATTGTTCGAGTTCCTGTATTTCGAGATCCGCCAACAAATAGTGATTATTGGGGCGTTATCAGCGCGGTTATCGATTTTGATAGTTTGCTTAAAGAAACAGGCATTCTCGAGTTTTCTCATCGTTATCCTTTGACGATAAGAGGCTATGACAGTAGTGGTGTATCTGGCGATATCTTTTTTGGGGTGCCGAATTTATCAAAGACAAGGTACGCGACAGAGACGGTTTACTTCCCTTTTGGAAGCTGGAGTTTATCCGTATTCTCAAGTGATACATTCGAACAGCAACTGCCGTGGTACGAATTCCATGTGGTTAGAATTCTTGGCTATTCGGCTTTGTTGGCTTTGAGCGTTACGTTTATTGTTATTTATCGTCTGTATATCATCGCCGACACTCGTGCCTTACATGACGAGCTGACAAAATTGCCAAATCGTCGTTATTTCATGCAGTCCTATAAGCAGCAGTTTGAGCTCGCTCAGCGCTATAAAAAACGATACCACTTTGCTTTGGTGAACATCGACCTCGACCACTTCAAGCACATCAATGATACGCATGGTCATGATGCTGGCGATACCGTTTTACGAGAGACAGCGGAACGCATTAAAGGCAGTTTACGTCGTTCTGATATGGTTGCTCGCATGGGGGGAGATGAATTTTTAGTTGTCGTTTATAACCCAAAATCAGAACAGAGCTTGTTGGCTTTATTACAGAAAATCGAATCAGCGATTTGCACGGCTCCGGTCATTTATGGGCAGGAATTCATTAAACTGCATGTGAGTATGGGTTACGCGATGTTTGAACCTGGAATGACCTCGCCAGAACAAATGTTGAAAATTGCCGACGAAAGAATGTATCAACACAAGCATGGTAAGCATCAAGCGGCTAAAGCTAAATTAGGCTAATCGGAAGCCGTTCTCGTTTTAAGACCTGGCGATCACTGTGATTTCGCTGCTTGGTTGGGCGGTGTTCTTTTTGAGAAAGTAATTAGTAGCAATGCGGTTGGTAGCATATTTGCATTGCGTTGCGTTTTGCAATTGCAATTTGCAAAAATCCTGGTTAATAAAACAACGATATGCATCTGGATCGTTTAAAATACGGGATTTAAAAGTTGGCACGCATCGTGCTTATATATAAGTGACCCTTATTAAGCCGAGGGTCACCTAGCCAACTGACGTTGTTAGTGAATGCAATTTGTTCACAAGTATATACCGCCAATCACGATTATTGTGATTGGCGTTTTTTCTTTCTAGAGGTTGAGAATGTTCACCTCATCTCCTGTTTGATCTGCTTCACCACACTTGCTGTAACAACTTGGCTGTCTTGGACAAACCGCACCTCTCGAGCAGATCAGTCTTGCCTGAGTCTGTATTCCACGCTCTATCCAGTTAATATTTAAAATTTTGGCGATGGTCGTTAAATCCTTTTTGATGTGTGTCGGAATAACACTACTGCCACCTGACGCCACACACAGGGACTTCAACTCTTCTGCGATAGAAACGGCATCGCCACCTTGCGCAGTGATCGCTGGATTTAAATCGATACCAGCACACAACACGCGGTTGTTCCCTGCCGGATCAAATACATTGACTGACTCACAGCAGTAAATGCGTGGTTCATCACCGACATTAAGAATCGAGATTTGAGCCGAGCTGGTATCCAGTGGCTGCGCTAAACGGCGGAACACCGCCCAATGTTGGCAAGGATCGTTTACTTTGCGCATGTTGCCCCACGGTAAAGGAATACCATTCCCTCGATATACCGCTTTGAGCTTTCCTGGGCCGTAGGCATCAAAATAATGCCAATGCGGGTAAGGTGAAACCACCGTCATTCTGCGCATGGCCACAGAAGGAGAAACCCCGGCTTTTTTGTGTACGTCGATTTCGTATCCAGAGCGGTCGAGCAATTGACGAAACGGTACTTTAGGGCACAGCAGCGCACCCGCAAAGAAGCTCGATTCAAAATCACGCCAAGCCTGCAGAATATCTTGTGAATTCAGCTCTGAGTTGGACATTGGGCTGTCCATTTGCTCCCAGTTGTTCTGATGCCCAATGGTGAGTACGTTGTTCATCGCATCACTGCTGTGCAGAACTCGGTGACCAATGTAGACCGCCAGATCATATTTCAGTCTGGTCGGGTAATCGCGCATTCGCTTGTTGAGGTAAATCGTTCCTGGCGCTTCCATAAACGAGGTGATCAACTGTTTAGCACTCACGCCAAGCTCATCGATCACATCTTGAGGTGCTCGGTCTACCCATCGGATGTCGAGCCCCATGCTCTTGGCAATATCGATCAAGTCTTCGACCGAAAGGTTCAAGCGTTTAAGACCGACTTCTTCTGCCGCTCGCTCTAGATCAGGAAAGTGGTTCTGATGATTCTCTTGGTGAGCTCGAATCAGTAAGTGAGCAAACTGGCGTCCTGTAATTCCTGTTTGGGAGAGCATTTCAGGAATCGCAATCTGAAGAATATCATTAGAAAACAGGAAACTTGGCTCCAGCGCCATGCCACTAATACCACCACGGTTACCTTTATTCGGGGTAATAGCTTCGAGTTCCGGTTCATCATCTAAAAACCAAGCGGGATCTTTTTGGAAAACTTCCGCGATCACTTCCAGCATATCGATGCTCGGGACGCGTTTTCCACGTTCAATCATAGAAAGGTAAGAAACCGAAGGCGCGTACTCTGGATTGATCCTTACACAGCGAGCAGACAAATCTTCCATTGTTAAATGGTTGTTTTTTCTCAGGTTACGTATTTTCGTACCGAGAAAATGAGACTGACGAATTAAGCTTTTTGACACAGACATTTTTGTAAAATTCACACTGTAAAATTTTTGTTGTGAAATTGTAGTAAATTATTCGCTAGTCTACATACTAAGCAGACAAGGAAATTAACCATCAACTTCACAGAATTGTCTGAAACTTAAACAACAGAATTAAGTAAGTACTCTAGGACGAGTTTTTAGTGCGAGGATATGACGATGAATATGCTGAACTTCGATAATAAAGAAATGCAACAACAACAACGCCCATTTATCGCTGAAGCTGTATTTGCCGTCGAAGCGGTGAGTGCTGAGCAACAGAGCGAAAAACAAGTAAAAGCGAAGCAACTACTTGACCGTATGTTCCCTTTGGAGAACGGGTCACACCAAGACGTATCAAGCTACGTAATTGATTACCGTCATGTACTAGCTTACTTTAAAGACGGTTCTCACAGCGGTCTGGCAAGTCCAAAACATTTTGTGGCGTACACTGGTGAGAAAGAAGATCCTAAATCGATTTTGCTTAAAGATGAGTCAGGTAACCATGTTGAAGTAATGTTCGGTTGTCACAAAGGTACGGGATGTGTTGAGCTGATGGACATTGATGACATTCAGTTAGAAACCCGCATCACGTTTAACCCTGAACTGACTGGTAATGCGCCAACGGCAATGCGTCACTGGATTAGCCTGGTAAAAGGTGACAAGAAAGGTAAGCCTATGGCTTGCAGTGAAGACAAAGAATACACGGCTAAAAATGGTGAAGATTACGTTCTGAGCTACTGCTACAACGTAGACTAATCTTCTGAATAAGCCAGATAAACAAAACCCTGCACAATATGCAGGGTTTGTTGTTTTTAAAGTGAGCAAGGTAAAGCCGTCGCACATTTGTTGCACGCTTTGATGCTAGATAGGCATGACTCGATTTCGACCTAACATCTTGGCATCATAAAGTTGCTTATCTGCTTTGGAAACCAAGGATTCCGCTGTCTCTCCAGGTTCAAATTCTGCCACACCAAACGACGCTGTTATGCTGTGAACCTGAGTGCCCGTGCGTTTATCTTTCACTCGTAGTTTTTCAATCATACGGCGCAGCGTATCAGCATATTGACGTGCAATACGCAGCGATTTGTTCGGTACAATTAACGCAAACTCTTCACCGCCAAAACGATAAGCGCAGCTTCCATCACGACAGCTCTGTTGCAGTCGTCGAGCAATCGATTTAAGAACGCTGTCACCGAAAAGGTGGCCATAACAATCGTTAAATTCTTTGAAATGGTCGATATCAAGCATTATCAGACTCATCGACTGATTTGCATCGACTAACGCGGCGAGATCTGAATCAAAAGCGCGACGGTTGTAGAGGTTGGATAGCCCATCAAATAGGGCGTCTTTTTGTACTTCTGCCAGTTGGGTTTTGAGGCGAGAAATCTCTTCACTGGCGTTGGTGAGCTGACTATTTAAAAACTTAGTTGAATGACGAATCTCATGCGCATCCTCTACGAACTGATGGACGGCGTTCATGACTTCCTCAATGCTCACATTGTTATCTTGAACTTTTTCTAGCTTGTTGACGCTCTTGTCTACCATGTCTGAAAATGTGGAGGTATCTGAAATCGTATCATCCATTGAACTTGATATTTCGTTCAACAACACTTCTATATTGTTTCTTAGATCGTCAAGACTGGTTTCCGCTTTATTTGCCACATAACGCTTATAGAGATTCTGCGTGGCAGCTGGCGGACAAACATCGTAGCTTTTTAACACAGTATCCATCTCTAGATTGAGATCTGGAATGGCGTTATCCACGTAGGTATACCAAAGCGCGTAGTTAGCTGGAGTTGCTGCTACGTAGTTTTTGATCATTAGTGGCACCGCTTTTTTTAAGTTAGCGGTTGATTTCTTAAACTCGTCAGTCATTTCTGAGATGAAAGTAACAAAATGGAATTAGTCTTAGAGTAGCGGAAAATGGAAAGTATCGCTTTAAATATTTGAATGCTTTATACAAAAATGAGTGATTAGGGTAATTATTGATAATTTAAAAGGCAGAAAACCCAAACCAATGACTAGAAGCAATAATTATTCGCATAAGGAATGATAGATGCGATATGAGACAGTTAGACTGATACTGGGTGATCAGCTCAATAGTGAGCATTCATGGTTTCAGCAAGTGGATGACAACGTACTTTTTCTGATAGCCGAACTGAAGCAGGAAAATACTTATGTGACGCATCATATACAAAAAGTATGTGCATTTTTTTCTGCGATGGCGCAGTTTGCGAAAGAAAAACTGAGTGAAGGCCATCATGCATTGTATTTGACTTTAGATGATACCCAGCCTTTTGAGAACCTCGAGCAATTGTTAAAGCACTACGTTAAAGAAGTTGGTGCGATTAAGTTTGAGTATCAAAGACCGGATGAATACCGGCTATTGGAACAGTTAGCGAATGTAAAACTAGAAGGCGTTGTTACGCGTTGTGTCGATACTGAGCACTTTTTACTGCCATTTGAGGAAATAGAGCCGCAGTTTCCGAAAGGGAAGCACGTCACGATGGAGCATTTTTATCGCCGCATGCGTAAGCGTTTCAATATTTTGATGCAAGACGGCAAACCTTTGAGTGGAAAGTGGAATTACGACGCGAACAATCGCAATAAACTCAAAGCAAAAGACATCGAACAACTGCCTAATCCGCTGATGTTCAGCTTAAATGTGGATGAGATTATTGCGCGCTTAAAGCGACACGATATCCAGACGATAGGAAAACTCGACGCAGCTCTGCTGTGGCCAGTTAACCGTACTCAGAGCTTATCTCTTCTGGCGCATTTCTGTCAGGTCTGCCTCCCTTTGTTTGGACGGTTTCAGGACGCCATGACGGGCGAGCATGATGCGAAGTGGAGCCTTTACCACAGTAGATTGTCTTTCTCGATGAACAGTAAATTACTGCATCCGAAGGAAGTGATTAATGCTGCGCTTCGTGCCTTTGAGGCGAACCCCAATATCGATATTTCTCAGGTCGAAGGCTTTATTCGTCAAGTTTTAGGCTGGCGAGAGTACATACGAGCCATTTATTGGGCGAATATGCCACAGTATCCGCAGAAAAATGAGCTTGGGGCGTCACGCCAACTGCCCGGCTACTTTTGGAGTGGTGAAACGAAAATGGCTTGTATGCGTAATGCGATTGGACAGTCACTTGATTACGCCTACGCGCTTCACATCCAGCGTTTGATGGTTACGGGTAATTTTTGCTTGCTGACAGAGATAGATCCAAACCAAGTTGATGAATGGTACCTTGGTATATACGTCGATGCGATTGAATGGGTGGAAATGCCCAACACCCGAGGGATGGCCTTGTTCGCCGATGGTGGCATTGTTGGCACTAAGCCCTACGCCGCCAGTGGCTCCTACATTAATAAAATGAGTGACTATTGCAAAAACTGCCATTACAACAACAAAGCTCGCAGCGGAGAAGGCTCATGCCCATTTAACAGTTTGTACTGGCGCTTTATGCACAAACACGAGAAGCGCTTAGCCAGCAATCCGCGAATCGGGATGATTTTCCGTTCGTGGGACAATATGGAAGAGTCGCAACGTCAAGCCATTCTGGATACTGCTGAGCAATACCTCTCGGACTTGGAGAACTTGTAATGAAAATTCTGGTTGCTGGTGGAAATGGTGGAATCGGGTGGGCGATAGTGCAAGAAATAGGAAGACGATTTCCGACTGCGGAGGTTCATGCTACCTATCGTCGACAAAAGCCAGACGTTCATCAAAGTGGAGTGATTTGGCATCAAGTAGATGTCAGCGATGAATCTCAAATAAGAAGCTTGAGTGAGTCTGTCTGCGAGGTCGATTGGGTGATTAACTGCATTGGCATGCTGCATACCAAGGACAAAGGGCCAGAAAAGAATTTGAGTTCTCTCGACGCCGAGTTTTTTCTTCAATCGGTCGCGGTTAATGCCTTACCAACTCTGCTGTTGGCGAAATATTTCACACCTGCCTTGAAACGCAGTCACACTCCAAAATTTGCTTCAATATCGGCAAAGGTTGGCAGCATCAGTGACAATCAACTTGGCGGCTGGTACAGCTACCGAGCTTCCAAGGCCGCGCTCAATATGTTTCTTAAAACCATGTCGATTGAGTGGCGTCGCACGGTAAAGCATGGCGTGGTTTTAGCGCTTCACCCCGGTACGACGGATACGCCTCTATCTGCACCTTTTCAGGCGAATGTGCCTTCAAATAAGCTTTTTACGCCACAGCGAGTCGCGTCTGATTTGATTCGGTTGATAGAAAAAGCAGCCCCGCAAGAGAGCGGGGCGTTTTGGGCGTATGATGGGGAGAGTTTACCTTGGTAACTTCTTTTTACTACGACGTCGATAGTGATGACTTACTACGGCGACAGCGCTCAGAACAATAAACTACTTCTGCCCAACTTCGTTGCCATTTTTTGCGCCAGGAAAACGGGCGCTGACACACGGGACAAATTTTGGTTGGTAACTTTGCTTTAAATCCCTTCATGCATTTTTATCATTATTTGAAAAGATACAAGTAATCACCGTAACCTTGCTGAGCCATTTTATTTACAGGAACAAATTTCATCGCAGCAGAGTTCATGCAGTAACGCAGCCCGGTTGGCTTTGGTCCATCTTCAAACACGTGGCCAAGGTGTGAGTCTCCGAATTTACTGCGCACCTCTGTTCTCGGATACAACAGCTTGTAATCGGTTTTTTCCACGATGTATCCGGGATTGATTGGTTTAGTAAAGCTTGGCCAACCGGTGCCGGACTTGTATTTGTCGGTTGAAGAAAATAGCGGTTCACCTGTGACAATATCCACGTAAATACCCGCTTTTTTGTTATCCCAATACTCGTTATCAAACGGCTTTTCTGTCCCTTCTTCTTGTGTGACGTAATATTGCAATTCCGTCAGGGTAGACTTGATTTTAGCTTGGGTAGGTTTGTTGTAAGCTTTGACCTTCGACAATAGCTTTTTTTCTTCGATAAGTTGGCGAAGGGTTTTCGGACGTTCTTTACGATCATCACCAAACACTTCATCCAGGTACTGATCTCGTCCCGAAGCGTAACGGTAGTACTTGTATTTCAAACTGCTCTTTTTGTAATAGTCCTGATGGTATGTCTCGGCAGGGTAGAACTTCTCAAATTTGATCAACTCAGTTTTCAGCGGTTTTGGGTAAATCATCGCTTTATCTATTTCCATCATGAAGTCTTCAGCAATCTGCTTTTGCTGCGCATTGTGATAGAAAATTGCTGGGCGATATTGAGGACCGCGATCAACAAACGAACCTTTATCGTCGGTCGGATCGATGTGCCTGAAAAAATAGTCCAGAACTTGCTCGTAGCTCACCACGCTTGGATCGTATTTCACTTCGACTACTTCGATGTGCCCGCTCTTACCCGAAGACACTTGTTTGTATGTTGGGTTTTTAACGTGACCACCCGAATAGCCAGAAACCACGTCCAACACACCGGTTAGTTGCTCTAAATCTGACTCTGTACACCAAAAGCAGCCACCCGCAAGTGTCGCAACCTCTACTTTTTCTGAAGTGTTCGTTTTACTCATCGTGTCCGCGCTGCTTACCGTACTGAGTAGTAGGAACAAGACTGGCAGCCCGAAAGAGAATCCGATTATTAACTTAGATAACGTCTTCATAGCATCCTCTATAATTAATTTCTCAACTGTTACGTAAATAGAAAGGTAACAGAGCGAAAAAATTGCACGAATCTTGAAAATTACGTTGTCCTTTTTTCTAACAAAGATAGAGTATCGGCACGAAACATACCTGCTCGTTGATACGAGGGTGTTAACGAACGATGCAATATGAGGTAAACCATGCAAGCAGAAGTTAAATGGGTCGAAGATTTTAAATTCCTAGGTCAGTCTCAGTCTGGCCATTCTGTCGTGATGGACGGGAATGGTGGCGCTACGGCTCCAAGCCCAATGGAAATGGTACTAATGGCGGCGGGCGGTTGTAGCTCTGTCGACGTTGTAGATGGCTTAAAATCTGCAGAGCAAAAGGTTGAGTCGGTCAACGCGAAGTTAACCACAGAGCGTCGCGAAACGGCACCGCGTATTTTCACCAAAGTGAATATTCACTTTGAAGTGTCTGGTAAAGATCTGAATCCAGAAATTGTTGCTCAAGTTGCGGCAGATTCCCTCGAAAAATATTGCTCAGTTTGTTTGATGCTTGGAGAAGGCGTTGAGATGACCCATAGCTGGGAAATTGTTTAACCCCGCATAACGCCAAAAATCAGAAAACAGGAAGGAGAAAAGCGTCGTCTTTTCTCTTTTTTTATTTCTGAAATCACGTACGGTGAGTCCTGTTTTAAGTAGTAGGGTTTTCCAATGACAGAATTAGAGAAAATGATGTCTGGCCAAGTGTTTAATGGTATGGATGAATCAATCGATGCCATTAGGACGCACGCCACTCATGCATTGCGCGCGTTTAACAACAATACCGATGAAAGTCAGCGTGACGCGTTGCAAAAGCAACTGTTTGGTAAAGCAGGGTTGTGTATTGTTCAAGCTCCGTTTCACTGCGAGTTTGGTAAAACCATTGAAATTGGTGAAGAGACCTTTATCAACATGAATGTGGTTATGCTTGACGGTGCAAAAATTACCATTGGAAATAACGTCCTGATTGGCCCAAGTGCCCAGTTTTACACCGCTTCACATTCATTGGATTACCGTAGTCGCCGACGCTGGGAAACCTTTTGTAAACCGATCGTTGTCGAAGACGATGTATGGATTGGCGGTAACTCCGTCATCAATCAAGGGGTGACGATTGGTGCTCGATCCGTCATTGCGGCAAACTCAGTCGTAAACAGTGATGTTCCGCCCGATTGCCTTTATGGCGGGACGCCAGCGAAATTGATTCGTCGTCTGGACGAAAAGGACTAGTTTCAAAGCGATCTTCCATCAACCGAGTAAGATATGGTTGAAAATTGCGACTAATTGCAAAAAGTTGCATTTGTCGAGGTAAGTATGAGTTATGCACTATATAGTTAGTGTTAGCAAACTTACCAAGTCGGGAGAAAAAAGATGGATTGGTACTTAGCAGTATTAAAGAAATATGCAGTGTTTAACGGAAGAGCAAGAAGAAAAGAGTATTGGATGTTCTTTTTATTCAACCTTCTGATTACGATTGTTTTGGAAATTATTGATGGCCTATTAGGCACGGCTTTGATTGGCGCTGTTTACGGGCTCGCTGTGTTGGTTCCTAGTATTGCTGTTACCGTACGTCGATTACACGACATAGGACGAACAGGCTGGTGGGTACTGATTGGCTTGATTCCTTTGCTTGGTTTGATCGTACTGATTATTTTTGCTGCGACTGAAGGTAACAGAGGCAGGAATGAGTACGGCTCAGATCCGAAAGAGGCAGGTGAAGCCTTTGCCTAGTAGCTCTTCTCTTAAGGTACTTTAACGCTTAGAGCCTTGTGTTCACGTCGGAGAGTTTGGCTAGCACTGCCAATTTGTCTATCGGTGCTAGCCATAAAAAGTAGATATGAATATTTCTGCTTTCTCACATTATGTACGTCAGATGATCAACAGGCACAACACAATCAATTTTTTCCTTAGAATCTAGCCCTTCGCCCTTACTTCAAACAACACCCTCAAATCACAACCTTTCAATATCCAGGTGACGAACTTACGGTTTTCTAATACTCAATCATTGAGAATCAATCAGAGGATTGTGAGGTTGATGAAGGCACATGTTGCGTTTTTAAATGTTTAAAAATGGGATTTGGTCTCATTGGTGGCTGTCCTTGGTTTTCACTATAACTTGTTAATATATTTGATTTTTTACTCACGTGTGAATTGAATCGCATTTTGTTTTAATTGATAAAAAACATTCCATGTGAATTATTATTCCAAATTATGCAGCCCAAATGGTCTGCTAACTTACATGAATGCGTTTGGTTATTCGTTTGGTGAATAATTCATTGTTCACCAATTCTGAAAATAAATGACTTTCTATTCATATAGTCGGAGTGTTACATCAATATATTAGGAAAATCGAATTTGATCTTATTTATATCTTTTGTATTAAATGCGCAATTAATTATTAACAACTATTTAAATAAAAATAAATGATATTGGTGATTTATCTTATACGCGTGTATCACCACATTTAAGAAGCAATACCTGGCCTGTATAAATATAACAACCAAATAATTTTGGTGTTTATAACCATGTAGCGGGCATAGCTCATGTTGCTATCAGAATCTTATATTGATGTTTTTGTGTGATTTTTATTTTTTGTTTAACTTTTTGTATTTTAAAGCTTTTTTTGTTTTGAAGTTGAAAAATGTAATTCATATTAAATTACAAGTAAAACGTAGGCTTATACCAAAATAGTTCACTGATAAACAAGTTAAATAATATTTTAAAAAATTAATAGGGATTTAATCATAAGAGTCATCTTGTGATTGATAGGCTTATTGGGATGTCTTAATGGAATTGCATCCCAATAATCTGTTTGTCTTTAAGTTTACTCAAATAAACTTAATTTTCATGGAAGTTCTAAAACATGCAGTACACAACAAAGTGGATGAAGACGCCGCTTACAATGTTGTTGGGTACGCTATTTTCAATGCCTTCATTGGCAGAGGATACGAGCGTACTCGATAGCTGCGGGCCAGAATCTACACACAATGACGTAGAGACGTCCTATTTTGTTTGCAAGTTAAGTGGGTCCGTTTACCTATCTTACGATACAAACATTTACGATAAAGACGATCATCGGTCCGTTCGCAATTTTTCTTGGGGAGGGGATCTCAGCTATTCCTTTTCTCGCGATATAAAAGCCTACTTTTCTGCTGGAGGTTATCGGGCTCTTGAAGACGAAGTTGGCACTTACGCGACGGACTCAGTGTTAGGTTTGCAGCACGCGAACCTTTACAATTTTGGCGATACAGGAAAGGTCGGAATCGCTGGTCAGTTCACTATCCCTACCTCAGAAGACTCACGTAATGATGAATTGAAAACAGCATTTCGTTTGGCAGTGCCTATTTCTTTTTCTATCTGGAGTATCGACTTCTCCATTTCTCCAAGAGTAAGAAAAAATTTTCACGAATACAAAACCATGGGTGGACGCTCTCTGACTGAATGGAGTTACTCCGTGTTCACTTTAGCGGAAAAATCGTGGGAACCGTTTTCTCTAGGGGTCACGGCTCTTGGTGGAAACACCATCAGTTATCAAGGTACTCGAAGAAGCAGCTGGAAATACGAAAGTGCTTTGTATGGTGCATACAAGTTTGATGACGACTGGTCTTTGCTACTTGCCGTTTCATCGACAGGTTTCTATCAAGATGCTGAGCGAGGCACTTTGGGCAACATTGATTTGTTAAACCAGGAAAAAACCTCGTATATCGCCGAAGTCGCCTACTCGTTCTAGGAAAATAAAAGAAAATTAAGGATATCCAAATAATGTTTAAAAAATTGACACTGGTGTCAGCAATTACAGCCGCGCTCGTTGGTTGTGGAGCAGACGATCAAGCTTATGACTATGTTGAAAGAGATGCAAAAGAGGTTGCGGTTAAGGATCTGAAAGATGGTCGATGGTTCTATGTTCCGACGACAGGCGCAGCCCCACGCTTCGCATTAAACCAATTCCCTTTCTTGCAAGGTTCTCCTCGCTACGTTGAATTATGTTTCACAAAAGAAGGTTTGGAAGTTCGGAGTTACGATAAGAACTACCCTGATGCCAACCTCTCCAAAGACGCAAACAATTATTGTGGTGAAGAGAAGTTTGTTGCCGGTGACGACGATGTAAACTTTGCCCAAGTGCTGACAATTCCAGGTGATTTTGCGGCCTATCGCTGTGAAGAAGACTCCTATGGAGATTGTACCAATGAAGAAGAAATCAATGAAGATGATAGCTTAGACTACAAGCAGAAAACTCACTTTACACCTAACCCTGAAGAACTTGAGGTTGCTGAGTTCAATAAGGAAGATCTGTATGGCGTTAATGACGGTATTTCAGAACAAGGCACGCCACGCCTCATCTCTTGGGACTTCGACCCTGAGAAAGGCATACTGAACTTCGAATTAGAGCGTACCTTCCGTGTTGATTTAGATAATCTCTCTGATTACATCAACTTTGCAACCAAAGCGAGTCTGGAAGAAGCGCTTGTGGATGGCGCATTCAAATCTCGTTTCTATTACTCTTTGGTCCACGAAAGTGAAATCGCAACTGAAGGCTACCAACCAATTCTTTATCCAGTCGGCGATGAGAATGATATTGGCTTCTTCACCACTGCGACCAAAAAACTGAATCCGATAACGAACAAGTACGATCGAGAGGTGGTTTACCTGAACCGCTTCAACCCAGATCAAGAGTCGATTGAATACTACTTGAGCGACAATTTCTTTGAAGAGAAGAACAAACTATTTCTTGATGCTACGCTTGAGTCGATCGATAAAATGAATCAAACGCTAAGAGTATTTGGTTCAGATTCTGGTAAGCCAGAAATTGAAATTGTAAACAAAACTAACGCGGCTGGCATTCATCCTGGCGATTTGCGTTACAACGTGATTAACCTGATTGATGAACCCCTAGCTAATGGTTTATTGGGGTACGGCCCTTCAGTTGCTAACCCAGTGACGGGTGAGATCATCAAAGCACACGTTAACCAGTACGCAGGCGTAGCGAGAACAGGTGTACCTTTCTACTGGGATAACTTGGCTCGATTCTATAACCGTAATCAGTTGGACATGGATGGATTAGATCCATTGCAAACCAGTACCGGAAAGGTAAAAACAGACGTTTCTGAAAGAATTGAAGCGCTGTCGACTCTGGCTGCAATGGAAAAGCTGAATGCTGATGAAAATGTTTATGCACCACTGATTTCGAAAGAGGAAATGATCTCTGGTAGAGCGGCGACTAAGAGCCCGACGCAACTGCTTTCAGACTTCAATGATGACATGGCCTTTGAGGACGTTGTTGCCGCAGAAGAAAACCGTTTGTCTTTCTGGGCAGAAAATAACGTATATCCAATCGAAGCATCGTGGGTTTCATCAACCAATAAAGCGATGCTAGATAACTTGCAACTCAAAGATGACCGTTATTTTGAGATCAAACTTGATGATGTCGGTAAAGAAACCTCTCGTCAGCTTAAGCGATGGAAATACCTGCCAAAAGATTTGCAGATAGAAGCCGCTAATGCGATTACGGTCGCGACGTACAGCAATACCCTGGTGCACGAGCTTGGTCACAATGTGGGTCTGCGCCATAACTTCAAGGCGTCGAACGACAAAGAAAACTACTACACTCTGGAACAAGCACATCAACTTGGCTTAAATAACATTCCAGCGTACAGCTCAACAATGGACTACGCGCCAAGTATGTTGGATGAAACACCGACTTGGGGTCTGTATGACATTGCGGCATTCAAGTTTGCCTATGGTCGTAAAGTAGAAACGATTCAAAATTCTTCAGGTGTGGCTCCAACACCAGTTGGAAAACCTGCAGACAGTGCGAGTGAAGATGAAAAAGCGGCCTACGAGCGCTACCTTACTGATCTGCAAGCTTATAAACAAAGTTTCGCTTATAAGTTCGGTGACAATCCAGAGAATGATTCTCTCATGGTGTGTCTAGAGGTTAAGGCACTAGCGGGCGATGACGAGGGTAAATCCCTGTACAACTGTGACTTTAGCCGATTTGATGCGGCTGCGTTATCTGATGATGTCGAGCTGGATGCTAAGACTCGTTACGGTGTTCTCTACTATTTAGATAAGGTCAACGAGATTGAACGCAAACACTATGACTTCTGTACTGATGGCAACGTGTCACTAAACAGTGACTGTAACCGTTTTGATGAAGGGACAAACTTAGCAGAGATCGTGTCATACCAATGGCAAAGCTATCTTGATAGTTACGATCGTCGCAACTTAGATTTGTACGGTACAAACGGTCTGTATTCATCCGATTACCCAAGCTATCTGGTTCGTCGTTTTAGAGAAATGAGCTCTATCCGCGATAAGATGGAAGATCTAGAGCGTATTGACAATCTGTACACGAATTTGGGTTTAACATCGAGTACAGACAAGCCTGGGGATTTCTTGTTACGCCTTGTATCAAACCCTGAACACTGTAATGAGGGTAATGCAGACAAAAATAGATGGTTCTGTGATTATGCGTATGGTGCGAAGAAATCTGCCGCATTCTTCCTTGATGTGTTGCGCACACCTGAACACCAATGTGTGATTGAAAATGCAGAAGGACATCAAAAAGTTATATCGTTCGGTCAATTGTTAGATAATAACTCTTTCTTCATTCCTGCCGACTACGATCTTAAAACTGCAAACTGCTTTGATGGCCTAGTCGCTGGATTTATTGAAGATGCAGAAAATGGTTATACAGCAGTGGCAGAAACGGAAAATGGTCGCTTCCTAAACTCAATTGGTAGCTTTGACCCGGATTACCCTTGGTCGAATTCCATCTCTGTTTTGGGGCACTGGCCAGATAAAGCATTGGCAAGCTATTTCTTAGCGCGTCGATTCTCAAACCGTTATACCGATGAAGTGAGCTTTGCATCCTTACTTGATATTCCGGGTGTGCAGTCAGAGTACGAAGACATCATGAACAACATTTTGGTCAATGATGCACTGAATACGCCTGTCGCATTAGTTGATAAAGACGGTAAGGAATATCTGAATCTGCAAGGTGTGACAGTGAACCTGCATATCACTGAACAGATGGAATCTTTGCCACCGATGCCTAGTGGTATTGCTAACTTCTTGGATATAGATGACCGAAGCCGCGAGCGTATCGGTGATGTTCTTCTAAGAATGGGTGTGCGCCAAATGCAGTCTGACGATTACAAAGTGAAGTCACGCGGCAAAGCTCAATTTGATGTTTTCACCAAGCAGCAAGATCGCTATGACATTATTGCAGGTGATAAAGTCGAGTTCGTTATTGATGGTAAGAAGTTTGTTGCGACAAAAGAAAACAAACTGGCTTATGACTATGCAAATCAGCTGGTTACGTCGGAAGGCTACGATCTAAAACTTTACTTGGATAGTTATGACCAAGAAGAGTTAAGTGAGGTTGCCGCTAATATCGATAGCGCATGGGGACCATTCCGTACATCAATTCTCCCAGCATTTCATGATGCCGTGTTGCTACTTGATGCGCCGATGGTTAATGCAATGAAGACGACGATTGATGCTGATATTGCAGCTGGTGTCCTGACATTTAACCGATCATTCATCAACTTTGTGAATGCAAACATTGCATCAGGAGATATCGTATTTGACGCTAATGCGAGAACGTTGAGCTACCAAGGTGGTAAAGCGCACAGTGACTTCAAAGCATTCGAGGCGTATTCAGATGCGATGCTTTTGATCTTCAATGGATACACCCAACAAATGATGTTTGCAGTCGACAATGTGTACACGGGCTACAGCGCTTCCTCTGATGCACATAAAGAGTTGTGGCTAAAAGATCTGGATATGATTCAAGCGTATCTAGATGGGGATATCGGCGCAGTTGCTGGTAAATACTATGAAATGCTAGATCGTTTACCCGAAGCCACTGACTTTGAATAAACGACTCCCGATACTTTAAAGCAAAGGCCTGCACTACCGCAGGCCTTTTTATTGCTAAATGCACCATCGTGATTAATGGGTTCTTACGTTAGATTTAAACGCGGTGACACATCCGGTTAAAGTGACAATCGCCCTGAGCTCTTTCGTGTTGGGTTATTTATCTGGGCTACTGTATCGATCCCAGTAGGGTAAATCAGTCCCCAGCTTTTCGCTGATATAGTCGATAAATACCCTCACTTTTAACGGCATGTGTTTACGTTCTGGAAAAACGGCGTAAATGGCGTGCTCTGGTAGCGCGTAATCTTCCATGACCACTTTGAGGTTACCAGCAGCGATGTCTCTTGATGCGATAAAAGTGGGTAGCTGCGCAATGCCAGAACCTCTCAGCAGAAGTTGCCGAATGGCTTCGCTGTTATTCACAACAAAGTTACCTTTTGGCAAAACGCGGTACTCACTGCCGTTGTTAATGAACATCCACTCTACGCCACCTCGAAAATACGAATACAGCAGACAGTTATGGGCAACCAGATCACTTGGCTTTTGCGGAGTACCGAACTTAGCAAGGTAATCGGGTGATGCGCAAAGCACACTTTTACAAGGTGCGAGACGCTTGGCAACTAAGTTAGAGGAAGCTAACTCTCCAATGCGGATACCCAAATCAAAACCGTCTTTGATCAAGTCGACCATCTTATCTTCAAGGTTCAAGTCCACTTCGATCTTAGGGTAACGAGAGAGAAACTCACTGATTAGAGGCGCGATATGCAGCACGCCAAATGACATCGGCACAGTGATTTTAAGCCGCCCTTGCGGAGAGCCTTGTAACTCGGAAACCGCATCAACACCTTGTTGAGCAAGATTGACTGCTTGAGACGCGTATTCAAAGTAGCGTCTGCCCGCTTCGGTCAGGCTTAATTTTCTTGTGGTGCGGTTAAGTAAACGAATGCCGAGATCGTCTTCCAGTTGATTGATGCGCTTACTGACGGCAGATTTTGTCAGGTTAAGTTGTTTGGCTGCAAGCGAAAAGCTGCCGCACTCTACCACCGCCACAAATACCGGCAGGGAGGCTATCGCATTCACATCAATCTCCTTACATTGTTGATTCAAAGGATACAATTAATTTCCAATTATAGTGATTATCTTCCAGAAGAAAACAATCTAGACTATGTACCCATAAGATTATCGACGACCTTGAATTTTGGGATGAAAAAATGAAGTACGATTGGATTCTGTTTGACGCTGACGAGACCTTGTTTCACTTTGACGCTTTCAAAGGTTTGCAACTGATGTTTTCTCGTAAAGGCGTAGATTTTACAGAGCAAGATTTTGCTCACTACCAAACGGTAAACAAGCCACTATGGGTTGACTATCAAGATGGAAAAGTGTCAGCAGATGAGCTTAAACACAAACGGTTTACCGAATGGGCAGAAAAGCTCAACACGACTACCGCAGAATTAAACAGCGCGTTTTTAGAAGCCATGGCTGACATTTGTAGCCTGCTGCCAGGGGCGAAAGAACTGATGGAAGCGCTACAAGGTAAAGCTAAAATGGGCATCATAACCAATGGCTTTACTGAGTTGCAGGCTATCCGTCTTGAACGTACCGGGATGACCGACTACTTTGATCAAATCGTGATCTCCGAGCAAGTTGGTGTCGCAAAACCGGACTTAGGCATTTTTGAATACGCCATGCAGCAAATGGGTCACCCATGTAAAACGCGTGTATTGATGGTAGGTGATAATCTGCACTCAGATATTTTGGGCGGTAATAATTTTGGCATTGAAACCTGTTGGCTGAACACCACCGGCGCAAGTGTTGACGAACGTATCGCACCTAGCTACACCGTAGAATCATTGAGTGAACTAAAGAACATTTTGATTGCGTAGAGAGTCAATAAATAGGCTTTAATAAACAAGGAATAACCGTGTCAGATATCAAGCAGCTCGACAGTAAAATTGTCTATCAAAATAAGTGGATGACGGTTCGTGAAGACAAAATTTTGCGTCCAAGTGGCGCGGAAGGCATCTACGGTGTTGTCGACAAACCAGACTGTGCGGCGATCCTTGCTATCGATAATGGAATGATTCACTTGGTTCAACAGTTTCGTTATACCGTAGGACAGCGTTGCTGGGAGATCCCTCAAGGTGCCTGGGAATCCAGCCCGGATGTTGATCCGCTGGAACTCGCAAAAGGCGAACTGCGGGAAGAAACTGGCATGTTAGCGGGAACAATGGAGTACGTGGGTCCACAGTTTATTGCTTACGGTTTTTTGAATCAGACTTGCCACGTTTACTTTGCAAGCGATCTTACTGAAGTGGGCAATAAGCTTGATAGCGAAGAAGAAGATCTTATTTCCCGGGCATTCTCTGTAGAAGAATTCGAGCAGATGATGATAGAAGGGGCAATCAAAGACAGTGTGACGATTGCCGCTTATGGTTTAGCGAAACTCAAGAAATTCATTTAATTCCACACGACTATTGGTTGCTTTTGAATTTTTACAGCGGCATGGTGCCGCTGTATCAGACATGATATGTCGTTTATTCGTCGACTTTCTTACCTAATATTTCCACATGTGCTTTTTTAGTCACACCAGTGACTTGTAGCGCAGTATTGCCAACAGATTCGTAATTCAATTCGATCTTATCTAGTTTAGCGTCATCTTTTGTCGGTAGGCTCAGACCGCGTGATGACATGCCATTGGTAAGAACGCCTAAACTGTCGAATGTCTTTTCCTGACCATCTTTCATGACCACTTTAATGCTTTTTAGATTCACCGTCCCTTGCGTACATTTGATCTTTATGTGGCTAAAGTGAGCATTTGCAAATGGTGAAAGTGGATTTACCGTGTCTGTTTCGGATTTAAAGCTTACGGTTTTTTCAGCAATTTTATCCCAGTCACTATCGCTGGCGACTGACTTAAAAGAGGTAAAAGCAACCAAAAGAGAGAGTGTGATAGCTTTGAACAGTTTCATGTATTTTCCTCGCGATTAACCTAGACGTTTTTTTAAATCAATTCGATGGGCATTGTTATTTCTTTTTCAGTAAAGCGCATCTTGTCTTACAAATAGAACGTGGCTGTTTTGGTACTGAATGGTTGTGCCGGAGTCTTGTTATTGTAAACCCTGAGCTAAGTTTAGTTCAGAATCTGCGTCTAACTGTTTAATTTAGGTAGGATATTTTGACTTCGAAATACTCAATCTTGACGATACTTTACTTTTCTTTACGGCAAGCTGCCTATACGTAAACATCAAATCGCAGTATAAAATAATATCGATTACTTACTTCACATGTTTTATGAAACTCAAGAAAAAATGGCTCGCATTGTGTGGCGTTCTTCTCGCCGGAGCGGCTGGTGTGTACTTTTTACAGCCTCCAGAAGAGCTTTCCTCATATGCCACGGAAACAGTACGTAAAGGGAACATTGAAAAAGCCGTCTTAGCCAACGGCATGTTACAGGCATCTAAGTTAGTTAATGTCGGTGCTCAGGTGTCTGGTCAAATACAAAGTTTGGCAGTCAGCCTCGGTGACGAGATAAAACAGGGCGATCTTATCGTTCAAATCGATAGCCTGACCCAACAAAATAGCCTTAAAGAGGCTCAAGCGTCTTTGAATAGCCTCAACGCGCAATACAAAGCGAAACAGGCCGAAATCAAACAAGCGAACTACGAATATGTTCGCCAGAAAGGCATGCTAGCCGCGAAAGCCAGTTCAAGAGCTGACTACGAAAGTGCTGAAGCGTCATTGGCAATCTACAAAGCAGAATTAGCACAGCTCGACGCTGAAATCGAAAAAGCTAAGATCAGTGTTGATAGTGCCAAAGTCGACCTTGGTTACACGACGATCAACGCACCGATGGATGGTACCGTGGTTTACACCTCTGTCGAAGAGGGACAAACCGTCAATGCTAACCAGACCACACCAACTATTATCGAACTTGCCAAGCTGGATACGATGACGGTAAAAGCCGAAATCTCTGAAGCTGATGTTATCTTCGTTCACCCCGGTCAAACCGCCGTTTTCACGATTCTTGGTCAACCTAATCAGCAGTATCAGGGCACCTTACGCGCTATTGAGCCTGGTCCAACGATTATGGATGGCGATGACAGCGATCTGACGATCTCTGATAGTGATGCCATTTACTACAACGCCGTTTTTGACGTTGATAATCCGCAAGGTGTTCTGCGCATCGGTATGACGGCTCAGGTCTCCATTGTTCTGGAAGAATCTCAAGATACACTCATTATCCCGGCGCAAGTACTGCAAAAGGTGGGTGGCAAAAATGCATACACGGTTCCGGTTTTGGAAAACGGTCAAGTGGTGCAAAAGCCGGTTAAAGTCGGTATCAACAATAAAGTGAATGTTGAAATTCTTTCTGGCTTGAAGGAAGGCGATCAAGTGGTATTGGGTACAGCAATGGCAGATGGTTCGTCAAGCAGCAGACGTTCACGACCTCCAATGAGGTTCTAATATGAGTCAAGTACTATTAAAAGTAGAGGACTTAACCCGAAGCTTTGTATCCGGCGATGAATCACTCACCGTACTTAATCACATTAATTTAGAGATTAAGCGCGGTGAGATGGTGGCTATCGTTGGTGCCTCTGGTTCTGGTAAGTCAACACTCATGAACGTACTGGGCTGTCTGGATCAACCCACAAGCGGTCGCTATTTCATTAATGGGCAAGATGTTTCTACGCTGGAGTCTGACGAACTGGCGCAGCTAAGACGTGAATACTTTGGTTTTATCTTTCAAAGATATCATTTGCTGAGCGATTTAACGGCAGTGGGTAACGTTGAAGTTCCCGCAGTGTACGCTGGTATTTCTCATCGTCAACGTGAAGCGCGAGCTAAAGCATTACTAACACGATTGGGTCTGGAAGAGCGCCTGACTCATAAACCGAGCCAATTAAGTGGCGGTCAACAGCAACGTGTGAGTGTCGCACGTGCGTTGATGAATGGCGGAGAGGTTATTCTGGCGGATGAACCTACCGGCGCTCTGGACAGCCACAGTGGCGAAGAGATGATGGCTCTGCTCAAAGAGCTACACCAGCTTGGGCACACTATCATTCTCGTCACTCATGATATGAATGTGGCGAATTTTGCTGACCGAATTATCGAAATCAAAGATGGGGAAATCATCTCCGATAAACAAAACGTCAGTGAAGCCAAAAATGCTCAGGCAGAAGTGAAGAAACAATCGCAGCAGGATGCCAGTCAATGGTGGAGGTGGGATAGTTTCGTTGATGCATTAAAAATGGCGTTGCTCGCCATGTCCAGCCATCGAATGCGCACGTTTTTGACCATGCTGGGGATCATCATTGGTATTGCATCCGTCGTATCGGTGGTCGCTCTCGGTAACGGTACTCAGCAACAGATTTTGTCGAATATTGCCTCCATGGGGACCAACACTATTGATATCAGACCCGGCACCGGTTTTGGTGACAGACGCTCAGGAAGAATTCGGACGCTGACCGCGGATGATGCCGAATCACTAAAGAGTCTGCCATTCGTTGATAGTGTGACGCCTTCAATATCGAACAGCTTAACCGTTCGTTCCGGCAATCAGGATGCGTCGGCAACCATTGAAGGTGTGGGTGAAGACTATTTCCGTGTTCGAGGCTATGAGATCGCACAGGGGCAGTTCTGGGATGAAGACAGCGTCAGTTCACTCGCACAAGAAGCGGTAATTGATGACAACACCAGAAAAGAGATTTTCTCAGATCGAAGTCCTATCGGTGAAGTGATATTCCTCGGCTCATTACCTGTGCGGATTGTTGGCGTCACGCAAAAGAAAGACGACGCATTTGGTAACAGTGAAGCACTGAAAATCTGGGTGCCGTACACCACCATGTCCGGTCGCATGATGGGGCAACGTTATCTCAATGGCATTACGGTCAGGATCGATGAAAATGCCTCTAGCAGCGCTGCCGAGCAAAGTATCATCAGCTTACTAAAAATGCGCCATGGTACGGAAGATTTCTTTACCATCAATACGGATACGATTCGTCAAAATATCGAGAAAACGACGGCAACCATGACATTGCTCATCTCTGCGATTGCGGTGATCTCTCTTATTGTTGGCGGTATCGGTGTGATGAATATCATGTTGGTCTCAGTAACTGAACGTACTAAAGAGATTGGCGTAAGGATGGCGGTTGGCGCAAGGCAGGCGGATATTCTCCGACAATTCTTGATTGAAGCCGTACTGGTTTGTTTGTGCGGTGGTATTACGGGGATTGGTTTGGCGTTTCTAATTGGATTTGCTTTTAGTTCGTCAGGTAGCAGCTTCCAAATGATCTACTCAATGAACTCGATCATCTCGGCATTCATATGTTCGACACTGATTGGTATTGCGTTTGGCTTCTTACCTGCACGTAACGCAGCAAAACTAGACCCGATTGAAGCATTAGCGAGAGATTAACATGACAAAAACAACGAAATTTAAAACTCGCTTTCTTGCCGTAGCATTAGGCGTAACCTTGCTTTCTGGCTGTGGTTCCATGATGCGTACTGATTATCAGGCTCCTGAGGTTCAGGTTCCGACCAACTGGCAGCAATTACA
The DNA here is from genome assembly GCF_921292965.1 of Allocatenococcus thiocycli. Taxonomy (NCBI): domain Bacteria; kingdom Pseudomonadati; phylum Pseudomonadota; class Gammaproteobacteria; order Vibrionales; family Vibrionaceae; genus Allocatenococcus; species Allocatenococcus thiocycli. The sequence continues at coordinate 190,588 of NZ_CAKLCK010000039.1, read as the reverse complement.
TGTGGCTGGTGATGTCAGTATTGACCCGTGGTGGCTGGCGTTTAATGACCCCAACCTGGACAGTTACATCAATAAGGTACTTGAGGAAAATAACGATCTGGAAGTCGCGACGCTGACACTTAAAAAAGCACGTTTGCAGCTAGGATTAGCGAAAGATGACTTGTTTCCGACGTTCAGTTCATCGACTTCTGCTCAGGTTGAAAAGTGGCTAGACAGTGGCGAATCGGGTGACAGCTACAGCACAAACTTATCCGTCGGTTACGAGTTGGATTTGTGGGGCAAGGTTTCTGCTGATATTGATGAAGCAAAATGGGCGGCAATGGCGAGCAAAGAAGATCGTGAAGCTACCGCTCAAAGTTTGGTTGCGACAACCGCTTCACTTTACTGGCAGATTGGTTATCTCAAGCAGCGATTGCAACTTGGCCAAAACAACATTGATGATGCACAGCAGACCCTGAATCTGATTCAAAGGCAGTATGAACTGGGTGCAGTAGACCAACTTGATGTGTTGGAAGCGACGAGTTCACTGGCAAGCCTGCAAGCGCAGCAAAGTGAATTCGAACAGAGTTTATTAGAAGCCAACAATGCGTTTGCAATCCTGTTCAATCAGCCACCTCAGAATATGAGCGACAACATTCGCATGTTACCGGAGGGAAGCGTTCCGTCGTTAAGTGTTGGTGTGCCTGCCGATCTGTTGATTCGTCGGCCTGATGTCAAAGCTGCGATTTATGACGTGAAATCTGCTCTGGCAAACAAAGATGCCGCTGATCTGGATTACCTACCTGAGCTGACGTTAACGGGAGCGCTAGGTGGTTCTTCAGAGGCATTAAAAGACTTGCTTTCTAACCCCGTAGGCACGTTAGGCGCAGACATCACATTGCCATTTCTGCAATGGAACGAAATGGAGAACAACAAAGCGATTGCGGATGTCGAGTACAAAACGGCTATCGTCAATTACCGCCAAGTGTTGTACACCGCATTCCAGGATGTGGAGAACGCGCTGTCAGCACGCGAAAAGTTGATGTATCAATCTGATCGTTTGCAAGAGCAATATGATGCGGCCAGTGCCGCTGAGAAGATTTATGCTGCGCGATACCAGTATGGCTCTACTTCGATCATGGACTATTTAGATGCTCAGGAAAACACCAGAAACGCAGAAGCGTCTTTGCTTGAGAATCGATACAATCAATTCATTACTCAGGTAACGCTATATCAATCATTAGGTGGTACGGATATAGCGCCGTTGTAACTCCCCGCGTAAAAGTAGATACATAAAATGGCCACGTTTTAGCGTGGCCATTTTTATCAAAGCTTAGAAATGGTGTTGTTCTAGGTTATTGCTACTCTCGAGCATTTTCTCCGCTACATAGCGGTGTGTTGCGGTTGTTGGGTGAGTGACGTCCCAGAAAACGAACTTCTCAGCGCCAGAGCTTGCACACTCGGAGCGTAACGCATGTGAGTAGAGGTAATCCATTGAAGAGGAGCGGTTGATGTCCAAACAAGGCTCTGTTGCATTTACAAAGCCATGATCTTCGGGCGCTGAAGTCAGGGCCTCAAACAGCGCATATGTATCAAACAGTGTGATATTGTAACCCTGAGCTTTGTAATATTTCTCCTGCTCTTTGATGAACTCATTCATCGCTAACACTTTTGCGCGAATCTTTTCGATTTCTTCCGGCGTAGAGTATTTGAACTGAGGCGCTTTCGTGGCATCTGGCAGCGTCATTAACAAAAAGTTGTTCGCTCCTGCATCCGTCAGGCGAATCAATGCTTCAGCGTAGTCCGATTGCACTTCTGCTACGCTACGGTCGTAATTCATGAAATCATTCAACCCAAACTCTAATGTGAATAAGGTATTGGCTGGATTGTAGTTTTTGGCCAGCTTTGCATAAGTTAAGTAAGAAGAGACTTGCTCGCCAACACCTGTGAGTGCGATGTACTGATTTTCACCCGCTGCGCCACCGACAGCCCAGTTGTAAAGGGGTAGATTTTTGGCTTTCGCGATGTATTCCGTCCATACATAGCCATTTGAAAAGTGGCCCAGAAACCAGCTATTTGGATTAGGAAAGCGCCATTGTGAAGCATTAAAGATGTTACCGGTGTCAGATAAACTGTCCCCCAGAGCAACCACCTTATTGATTTGGTCCGGTTGCATCGCCGCATCGTTGCTCCAAATGGTATGGTTATATGAGAAGCGATTATCAGCGGCAAAGAATGTGATATCAGCGTTTTCGTTAGCTAAATCCAGCGTAGACTCACATCGTTGGCGGATGACATTTTGAGTCGTGTTGGTATAAAACATGTTTTTAAACGAAACTGCACTCCACCAATAGCCGTCAATAGTGAAATAACTCCCATCTTCATTTTTTGCCCATTCCCAATCAGTGGCAACGTCATCTTTAGAATAACTCGTGCGATACCAACAGCGGACGTAAGTGTAAGTTTGGTTTTCTTGCGCACTGATCACTTTGGACGCCGAAACTTTTTCTGGAGATAACGCTGGCTGTTCAGCGATTGCAGAAGCAAACGGGAGCAACGCGGTTAACAGTGTGATTGTTCGTTTCATCTTTCACTCTTCTCGTTTTGGTTATTGTTCCAAGCAATTGGAAAAATACCGGGTTATAAAAGTAATCAAATGAGAATTTCTCTCACTACAATGTATAACCTTGAGTAAAAACTCTACATAGTCAACATCTGAATATTCAATATTTTCCTTTTGGCACCATGGTCAAAAAACGCATTCAGTATGGAAATGATAAAGGCAACCAAATATAGAATAATTACTTAATAACATTAATTTAACATTCACTTTTTGTTTATATAAGTCTTTGCTTTATAAGTGTTTGTTTGTATTTCTAATGCTAACTGAAAATGTTTATTGAATGATCTTTTGTACAAAAAATTACATTCATGAACCGAATTGTTTGGCATTTTCAGGTGATGGGCTATAGCTGAGTCTCTCATGTGAACACCGATTTGGTGATTTTTCATGAGGATATGGTGAATAAAAAATCAGCTCATATAAGGAATAGAGCAAATGCATTACACAACAACTAAAAAACAGGGCTTGTTATCATTGTCTGCCTTGGCCGTTGCGCTAACGACTTCTTTGTCGGCGTATTCGGCACCACCGATGGGATTTGATGAATCCAAGTTACCGAAGAAATATATCGTCAAGTTTACTGAGGACGAGGCTGGTGGTTCTTCCATGCAAGGCAACGCATTTTGGGGGCCGCGAATAGCACAAGAGTCTGTTTTAAACAGGTAAAAGCACGAAAAGTTGAGAAGCTGGGTAACCGTGCTATCTACAGCGTGGAAATCGATGCTGATGAACTCACGCAACTTCGCAACCGCAGCGATGTAGAATATGTGGAAGTCGATCCACCGCGTTATTTGCTCAGTGAAACGACACCATGGGGCTATAACGCAGTCAATGCTCAGCAGTTGGATGACTTTAACGCAGGCAATCGTACCGTGTGTATCATCGACTCTGGATACGATCTTTCACATAACGATCTTAGCGGCAACCGCGTAGCAGGCACAAACGACAGCGGTACGGGTTCATGGAGTGACCCAGGGAATAATAACGCTCACGGCACTCACGTTGCAGGTACGATCGCGGCAATTGCAAATACTGAGGGCGTTAAGGGAGTCATGCCAAATCAAAACGTCAATCTACACATTGTGAAAGTGTTTAACGAATCTGGCTGGGGTTACTCTTCTGGTTTAGTCAAAGCGATTCAAACGTGTGCAGATAACGGCGCAAACGTGGTGAATATGAGCCTCGGTGGTAGCCAATCTAGCCGAACCGAGCAAAATGCGCTGCAAGATATTTATGACCAAGGTGTTCTTCTTATTGCAGCAGCGGGCAATGATGGCAATACGGCACACAGTTACCCGGCATCTTACGATTCGGTCATGTCGATTACGGCCGTTGATAATCAAAATGATCATGCAGCTTTCTCACAAGCGACGGATCAGGTTGAAGTCGCCGGACCGGGTGTTGCTATCCTTTCTACCGTTACCGTCGGTGAGGGTAAACTGTCGGACATCACTCTTAATGGTGTAAGCCAGTTTGATCGCGGTATCGTTCCTCACAATCGTTTGATTAATAACGGCACGTCTTATGTACCGGATCCTGTGGCGGGCTCCGTGACGGCTACCTTAGAAAGTTGTGATGTCTCTGGTGGTAATTTTAATTGCGGTGATATGTCAGGAAAAATCTGTTTGGCTGAGCGTATTGGTAACCAATCTTCAGGTAATTACCCAGAAGTGGACGCTGTGCAAGCTTGTTACAATGCAGGCGCTAGTGCTGCAATTGTGTACAGTAATACGGAATTACCTGGTTTACAAAATCCGTTTTTAGTTGACCAGAATAATGCATATCGCATGGTATCAGTGACTGTTGATCGATCATTTGGTCAAGAGCTGCTTGGCTACGTAGGGCAAGATATCACTGTGTCCACAACGACAGGTGAAGACTACGAGTACTACAATGGAACATCGATGGCGACACCTCACGTGACTGGCGTGGCGGGCTTGGTATGGAGCTACCACCCAACGTGTACTGCGGCACAAGTGCGTAATGCTCTCGTTCAAACCACGACAGATATCGATGTGGCAGGTCGAGACAACCGCACTGGCCACGGCTTAGTCAATGCAGAAGCGGCGAAGCTGTTCCTGGATGCAGGCTGTAACGGCCCTGATGGCGGAGGCAGCGCTTCGGATTCAAGCTACTCAAACACGGATCCCGTGGCGATTCCTGATAACAAAGCATCAGGAGCAATCAGCGCGCTCGATGTTGATCGCTCTGGTGATTCAGGCACGGTGAGTATTGACGTTGATATTAGCCATACTTACATCGGCGACCTGCGAGTGACGCTGACTTCACCAACGGGTGGACAAGTTGTTCTGCATGACAATACGGGCGGAAGTGCTAACGATATCAAAACCACTTTCCAAGCGGATTTCTCTGGTTTTGAATCACAAGGCTCGTGGGAACTAAAAGCCGTAGACAGTGCCAGAAGAGACACAGGCACAATCAACAGCTGGACTCTGACTTTTCAATAAGGAGTGGCCATGAAGAAGTCGACCTTACTTTCTCTGTCTGCGGTGGGTGCTACCGCACTATTGGCAATCGGACTGAGTTCGGCCAGCTTGGCGAACAATCAAGGATTTCCGCTCGTGGATGAACGTTCTGAACAAGCTGAGCAACAACCTGGGCGTTACTTTGTAAAGTATCACAAGGGGAAAGAAAGCGAAGTGAGAGCACTTCTTCGTCAGCATAACCTTGAAGTGGTCGATGCTTTGGTGAAGCAACAGGTACTAGTAGTGAGCGGCGAACAAGCGGACGTCGATAAGCTATCTGGTAACGAATCGGTTGAATACACTGAGCAAGAACCAACGCGAAAGCTATTGTCTCAATAAGATAGCCTCAATAAGATAGCCTCAATAAGATAGCCTCAATAAAAGAAACGCCCCGCTAAAAAGAGGGGCGTTTTTTCTGCTTATTAGACGAATTAAGGACGCTCGCCAGCTTCCAAACGACGCTCGATATCTGCAATCACTTCTGGTAGATCTGCGATAGTGTCAACCAAGTAATGAGGTGAACTTTTGATAAGTTTTGCGCGTGCTTTCTCACGGGCAGCATCTAGCGTTGCTTTGTCTGCCGCTTGATACTCTTCAAATGTAAGACCTGCCTCGTTCCCCGAAAGTAGAAGGCCCACCGTCCACATGCCAGCGTTATGCCCCTCAAAGATACCCGGTGCAGAGTCGTCCACTTTGATGCACGCATTTACGTCTGTCACGCCAAGCTCTATAACGTTTTTCAGTGCCATAAATGGTGCAGGGCGTCCTCCCTGTGGCAGGTCATCGGTTGCGACTACGTAGTCAGGCTGGTAACCGTAATCTGCGGCAACAGGAATAAGCACGTCCATCACTTCACGCGGGTAACCAGAGCAAGAGCCGATTTTAATGCCCTTGGCTTTTAGGTTGTTGACCACGTCAATTGCGTTGAGGATAGGCGCAGCGTGGTCCGCAACTTTCGCTTTTTGAAGAGGCATAAATGCCGCGTAAATTGCATCGATGTCTTCGCTGGTCATCGAGCGACCGAACTTCTCGCTCCAGCGCTTATCAACCGCAGGAATACGGCCAACCGCCTGGATGTGGTCCCATTTCCCCAGCCCCATTGGTTCGCGCGCTTCTTCAAGGTTAATATCAAAATCAAAGCCTTGCTTAAACGCTTCGACGAAGATGCTGGTAGGTGCAAAGGAACCGAAGTCGACGATAGTGCCTGCCCAGTCAAAGATGACTGCTTGAATTGGTGAGTTGCTCATGGTCAATCCTTTTATTGCTTGTCAAAGTGCGCTCTGGCGCTTTGGATAACGTAGGTTTCGTAAAGGTCAGAAGACCTTACAGGTAGTTAAAGTCTTTACTTACTTTGGCGATGGCTTCTTCTAATATTGCTATCGCCTGCGTTAATTGTTCTCGAGTGATGACCAGTGGTGGGCTAAGTTGAATCACATTGCCTTGTGAGACCTTAAAGCTCACGCCATTGTTCAGGCATTGGTACAACACAGCTTCTGCTTCATCAAACGCGCGCTGTTTAGTCTCATGGTCCGTAACCAGTTCTACCCCCCACAGCATGCCGATGCCGCGAACGTCGCCAATTACCGGGTACTTAGCTTTCATCTCGAGTAACTTTTCGCGCATGAATTGGCCGTCGGCTTTCGCTTTATCAAGCAGGTTTTCTTGTTCAATGACTTCCATGGTTGCCAGTGCTGCGGCACAACCGATAGGGCTTTTCTCATGGGTGTAGTGACCCATCGAGATTTGCTCAGCCGTGTTGTATTTATCTTTGGTGACCATGGCTGCGATTGGCACTAAACCACCGCCTAATCCTTTACCGATACACAGAATATCTGGCTCTATATCGTAAGCCTGATAAGTAAACCATTCGCCACTGCGACCCATGCCGTTGGGAATGTCATCAATGATCAGCATGACATTGTGTTTGTCACAAATTTCCCGAATGCGTTTCCAGTAGGCTTTACTTGGCACTTGAACATCGGTATTTCTCACCGCTTCAGCAATGAACGCGCCTACGCCACCTTCTTTCTCGATCACGTACTCAAGGTAGTCTGCGTAGTGCACATCATGACCATCTGGTGAGGGAAGGGCTCCTCGGTAAGAAACCGCTGGTGGAATTCGCTCCACGCCAGCCATTAATGGCCCCATACCGTGACGAAAACAGGCTTCACCACCAACTGAAATCGCATCTAAAGATGCACCATGGAAAGAATCCCACAGTGATACCACTTTATAGTTACCCGTGATGTGACGAGCCAGTTTAAGTGCCATACCTATTGTTGATGTTCCACCCGGAGCAAACAAAACGCGATTTAACTCTCCACCACAAATTTGCGTCAGTTTTTCTGCGCACTCAATCGCGGTTTCGTTGGTAAAACGGCGAGGCGAAAACGGCAACTTAGCGATTTGTTCCTGCACCCGTTCAATAACATGCGGGTGTCCATAACCAAGCTGGTGAACGTTGTTACCATGAAAATCCATATACTTTTTGCCGTTAGCATCTTGGATGTAGATGCCTTCTGCTGCCTCTAATGTATCGAGACACGGCGTCGACATGGCTTGATGCAGAAATACGTCGGAGTCCCGATTCAATAGAGTTTGCGTGCGTTCGTCGTCCATTGATTCATTCCACACTTGGCGAGCGGGCGTTGTATTGACGTCGCCTTCGCTACGGAAATGCGTTGGCTTTACATTCTGACTCATCGTGATTTATCTCAGCTCGCCAACTTTTGAACTGGTTGGTTTTGCCAGTACATCGCGTTTTTTACCGCCCCGATCAGACGCTCAATATCTACTGGATACACTTCACCAATGTTGCCAATGCGGAAGCAATCTGCGTTTGATACTTTGCCTGGATAAATTACGAAGCCTTGCTCTTTCAAACGCATGTAGAACGTTTTGAACTGATAATCGCTGTGTGTTGGCGAGTAGAAAGAAGTGATGATAGGTGAATGTAGCTCGTCATTGAGTAGTGGTTCGAAACCAAGTGAACGCATACCCGCTACCAGCGTTTTCTGGTTGGTTTGGTATCGCTGATGACGGGCTTCTACGCCGCCTTCTTGTTCCAGTTCTAGCAATGCTTGATAGAAAGCTCGCACCGTGTGAGTCGGAGAAGTAAAACGCCATTTACCGTGGTTGACTTCCATGCAGTGCCATTGGTCATATAGGTCGAGGCTGAGTGAACGTGCCTGGCCTTTGCATTTTTCAAGCTCGCTCTGCTTTGCAATCACAAAACCGAAGCCCGGAACGCCTTGAATACACTTGTTCGCTGAGCTGATCATAAAGTCGATACCAAGATCGGCGATATCCATTGGAATGCCGCCAAAGCTCGACATGGCATCGAGAATGACGACTTTACCGTACGCTTTCGCGACCGATGCAAAATCGGCGATAGGGTTGAGCATGCCAGTGGTTGTTTCGCAGTGAACAATCGCCACGTGCGTGATGGTAGGATCCGATGCCAATGCAGTTTCCACTTCGTTCAAGTGTGGCTGTGATGTTTCGCCAGGGGAAACCACATGGCATGGAATATTCAGATATTCGGCGATTTGAGCGATGCGAGCACCGTAGGCACCATTGTCGACGACAAGCAGTTTGCCATCTTTACCAATCGCGCTACCAATGGTTGCTTCTACCGATGCAGTGCCACTACCTTGCATTAGTACGCTGGTGTAGCCGTCTTTTTTTGTTGCCAGCCTGACGAGCTTTGTGCGGATCACTTCTACGATATCTTTATTGTAGTCATCGTCCCATGTGCACCAGTCTTTCAACATTGCTTCACGCACGCCTTCAGAGGTAGATAAAGGGCCAGGGGTCAGTAGCAGGTATTCGTTTTTCATTTCTCTTTCCGTCAGAATTAACTTATTGGTCTACACCAAAATATGAAATTAACTTTAGCAGGTGAGAAAAAGGCACGTAAATAGTCGATCGATGAATTTCATAAAACTTTAATATGGCAAATTTAATGGTTAAAAGAAGGGCGATTTGAAGAAAGTTTTCGTAAAACTGCCATTTAATGATCATGAATTCGTCACATTGGGTCAGTAGGGTAATTATCGTCAACTGGTACAGACCAAAATGAATACTTAGCCAAATTAACTGGAGAAAATGATGAAAAACCGTTTGATGAAAGGATCGCTGGCTGCGCTTGTATCTCTGCTAGCTACTAATGCAATGGCTGCACAGGAAGTGACGGTTTACACCGCTTTCGAAACTGACATTCTTGCTAAATACAAGTCTGCGTTTGAGAAAGACAACCCAGATATCAAGATTAAGTGGGTTCGCGACTCAACAGGTATCATGACGGCGAAATTGCTGGCAGAAAAGAATAATCCTCAGGCAGAAGTCGTGTGGGGTCTTGCTGGATCGTCAATGGCACTACTGAAAGAAGAAGGCCTGTTAAAGGCTTACCAACCTGCAGGCTTGGCGGATCTTCATGCGAACCTTAATGACCCACAATCCAATCAAGCGTGGTTCGGTAACGATGCGTTCTTTAACGCAGTTTGTTTCAACGAAGCGGTTGCCAAACAACTTAACCTGCCTAAGCCAACGTCTTGGGAAGACCTCATTAAGCCAGTTTATAAAGGTCACATTGCCATGCCAAACCCTGCATCTTCTGGCACGGGTTACATGCAGGTTTCTGCTTGGCTGCAAAATATGGGTGAAGATCAGGCATGGAACTACATGCGTGACTTAGATAAAAACATTGCTCACTACACACACTCTGGTTCTAAGCCATGTGTTCAGGCGGGTATGGGTGAAGTGGCTATCGGTATCTCTATGGCTAGCCGTGGTGCGAAGCTGAAAACTCAGGGCGCACCTTTGTCAGTGATCACTCCGAAAGGCATCGGCTGGGAATCAGAAGCGGTAGGTCTGGTTAAAGAGTCAGATGCGGCGAAGCGCGTGGTTGACTGGTCCATTTCGAAAGCAGCGAATGAGCTATACGTAGAAATGTACCCTGTTGTCGCTCACAAAGACGTGAAAGCGACGGTGTCTAATTTCCCGAATGTTCAAGAAAACATGGCGAAGATGGACTTTGCACAAATGGGCAGTAAGCGTGCAGAAATTCTAGCGACATGGTCTGAGAAATTTGACGCGAAATCAGAGCCAAAATCGTAATATTCTGCGCATACAAGATTTTACTGGGGAGAGCGATTGCTCTCCCTTTTTGCATCTTGTGCAAAGTAAAGGCACATTAATGGCTGGATAGGCGTATAGAAAAGAGGGAGCGAATGAAAGTCCAACGAATTAATGCAGAGCAGACACTACAACTTCGGCAACAGGTTTTATGGCCCAACCAAAGCATCGAGTTTTGCAAGGTGGCAGAAGATGAAACTGGCTATCATTACGGAGGATATGTTGATGGGGATTTGGTGGGTGTCGCTTCCGTATTTTTTAGTGAAGGATCGGCAAGGTTAAGGAAATTTGCTGTATCCCCAAGTCTGCAAGGGAGGGGATTAGGCTCATTGATGTTGGAGACCATGATCGCGGATGCCAAAGTGCTAAACGCAGAAATATTTTGGTGTGACGCTCGTGAGTCGGCGCTAGGGATTTATCAGAAGTTTGGATTACAGAAAGAGGGTGAACGCTTTTATAAATCCGACATCCCGTATTTCAAGATGAGTCTGGATTTAAGCGTGTAAATTGAGGGCTTTCATCAGTTTGTCATCTTCTGGCTATAAATTTGTCATTGGAACGTAACACTCCAAATCTAGAATTGGTATATACCATTTGGAGAGTGTGTTATGTCAACTAACCAACCTTATCTGAACATTGAAAATGTAGTGAAACAATTTGGACAGTTCACTGCATTAAAGCAAATCTCGCTGGCGATCAAAAAGGGCGAGTTCGTCTGTTTCTTAGGTCCGTCAGGCTGCGGTAAAACAACCTTGTTACGCGCAATTGCGGGTTTAGATTTACCAACGTCTGGTGCGATCTTCCAAAACGGTCAAGAGACGACATTTCTACCACCAGAAAAGCGTGACTTTGGCATCGTATTCCAGTCTTACGCGCTGTTCCCTAATCTGACTGTTCAAGAAAACATTGCGATGGGTTTGAAGAACCAAGGCATGTCGACCAAAGACGCACTGGAGAAAGTTGATCAGTGGCTTGAGACAATAGGATTACCCACTTCGGGCCAGAAATTCCCTAACCAATTGTCGGGCGGTCAGCAGCAGCGTGTTGCTTTAGCGCGTGCACTTGCTTTATCTCCCGGTCTGCTGCTTCTTGATGAGCCTTTATCTGCGTTGGATGCGAAAGTGCGTGTTCACTTACGTGATGAAATTTGTAAGCTGCAACGCAAACTGGGTATTACCACCATTATGGTGACCCATGATCAGGACGAAGCGTTGTCAATGGCAGACCGAATTGTCGTGATGAATCATGGTGTGATTGAGCAAGTAGGGACGCCGCAAGAGATTTATCAAATGCCAGCGACGCGTTTTGTGGCAGAGTTTGTCGGCAGCATGAACTTCATTGAGACATCCGTCGTTACTGAGTCTCAGGTACGTATTGCAGAGACGTTGTTACCACTACCAAATTTAACGAATTATGAGATTAAACGCGGTGACCGTTTTGATCTGGCCGTGCGTCCTGAGAATATCAAGTTTGTTGAAAACTACCGCAATTCGCTTCCGGTTCGCATTACAGCAAGCGAGTTTTTGGGGGCGTTTTTCCGAGTAGATTGCGAGCTGCAGAATGATGGCCAGGCGAAGCCAATCGTTGTTGATGTCCCAGTGGAAACCGTGCAAAACCTCAATATTCGTATCGGTGATATTCGTTATATCCAGTTCTCGGAAACTGGCTTACACGCCTATGCCATTCCTTCTAAGGGTAAAGCCTTCAAAAAAGCGTTGGCGGCGTAGGTGCAACATGGATGCAAAGACAATGACAATGAATAGCCTGACTACTCAAGACAAAGCGAAATCATTGGTGGGACGTATTAGCCGCGACAACCTCGTGTTGTTTGGATTGTTAGCGGCTACCTCGACGATGATGATCTTGTTCATCTTGATGCCGCTGTGGGCGATGTTGACTAAAAGTGTGCAAAACAGCGATGGGGAATTCGTTGGGTTAGCTAACTTTGCGAGTTACTTTTCTTCCTCAAGCCTGTGGGTTTCCGTTGGTAACACTTTTACGTTAGGTCTAGTTGTGACAGCGGTGGTTGGCTTACTGGCGTTTGGTTATGCTTACGCACTGACTCGCTCATGCATGCCGTTAAAAGGTTTGTTTCAAATATTAGGCACCGCGCCGATTCTTGCGCCGTCGCTTTTACCAGCGATCAGCTTGATCTTTCTTTTTGGTAATCAAGGTATTGCGAAAGAGCTACTTGGTGGCCACTCAGTATATGGTTTTATTGGTATCTCAATGGGCTTGATCTTCTGGACGTTCCCTCATGCTTTGATGATTCTGACCACATCGCTGCGCACTTCGGATGCACGTCTGTATGAAGCGGCTCGTGCTCTTAAAACCTCACCAATGAAAACCTTTTTTATGGTGACGCTACCTGCGGCGAAATACGGTTTGATCAGTACCCTGATTGTTGTATTTACGCTAGTTATTACCGATTTTGGTGTGCCGAAAGTTATAGGGGGAAGTTACAACGTTCTGGCGACGGATATCTTCAAACAAGTGGTGGGCCAGCAGAATTTCGCCATGGGGGCAGTAACCAGCATTATGCTGTTGTTCCCTGCGGTAATGGCATTTGGCGCGGATCGCTGGGTGCAGAAAAAGCAAAAAAGCTTGTTTGATACACGTTCTGTGCCCTATCAACCGGAGCCAAACAAAACGCGCGATGGTCTGTGTTTTTTATATTGCTCTCTGATTTCTGTTGCAGTACTCGCCGTGCTTGGTATGGCGGTTTACGGTTCCTTAGTAACGTTTTGGCCGTGGAACAAAGCGCTAACGCTGAATAACTACAACTTTGCCGAGATGAGCACTTATGGCTGGAGCCCGTTCTTTAACTCTCTCACTTTAGCGGGTTGGACAGCGGTGATTGGTACAGCAGTCATTTTTGTCGGTGCTTACAGCATTGAGAAAGGACGTGCTTTTGCTCCCGTTCGTCAGGCGATGCAGATGCTGAGCGTCGTGCCGATGGCGGTGCCGGGAATGGTACTGGGTTTGGGTTACATCTTTTACTTTAACGATGTGAACAACCCGTTGAATGTGCTTTATGGCACGATGGCATTCCTGGTAATTAATACTGTGGTGCATTATTACACGGTCGGCCACATGACGGCCTTAACCGCTCTCAAGCAACTGCCTTCAGAAATAGAAGCGACGGCTGCGTCGGTAAAACTGCCTCAGTACAAGTTGTTTTTCAAAGTGACGTTGCCGGTTTGTATGCCTGCCGTGCTGGACATTGCTACGTACTTGTTTGTTAATGCATTGACCACCACTTCTGCGGTAGTATTCCTATACTCAACGGATACGATCCCTGCTTCGGTATCGATTCTGAATATGGATGACGCGGGCCAAACAGGCGCCGCCGCCGCGATGGCGGTGATGATCATGATGTCAGCCGCAATCGCGAAGATCGTGCAGATGACGTTGGGTAAGTTGTTAGAAAATCGCACACAGGCTTGGCGTAAAAGATAAGGACACCTAGTGCAGTACGTAAAAATTAAAGATTCGATTGTTGAACAGATTGAAGCGGGCATGCTTTCGCCTCGTCAAAAACTGCCTGCGGAACGCAAGCTGGCGGAGTCGTTCGACACAACACGAGTTACGTTACGAGAAGCGTTGTCGTTATTGGAAGCCGAAGGGCGAATTTATCGCGAAGATCGTAGAGGCTGGTTTATTTCACCTGAGCCACTACGCTACGATCCAACCCAAACACTTAATTTCCCAAACATGGCGAAAGCGCAAAATCGCGTGCCTAAAACCGAGCTGATTGCGGCAAAAGGCACTCTGGCCAATAAGCAATCTGCGCGATTGTTACAGTTGCAGCCGTTTTCTGATGTCTATCGAGTCGACCGCGTTCGCTATTTGGAAGACAGGCCAGTGGTGTATGTGACTAACTACATTCGCCCAGAGATCTTTCCTAATTTATTGAGTTTCGACCTTACCAACTCACTTACCGATATTTATCGTGAGCACTTTGGTGTGGTGTATCAAAAAACGCGTTATCGAATTTCTACCAGCACACTTCTTGGTGAAGTCGCGCAAGCGTTAAGAGCGACATCAGGTACTCCAGCTATGGTTGTTGAGCGTACTAACTATAACCAGCATGGCGAGTTGATCGACTGCGATATTGAGTATTGGCGCCATGACGCCATCAGTATTGAGTCCATTGCAGAGCTCAATCACTAACGTCCGATTATCTCATTTTCAAAGGCTCCATCTCGGAGCCTTTGTTTTATCTCAACAGGAAACTTAAATGGATTTCTTGGCAATCGTGCTCGTTGTGTTTTCAGCAGTTTTGCATGCGGGCTGGAATATTCTGGGCAAAAGCAGTTCTGGGTCAGGCTTGGCATTTACGATGGCTGCAAGCCTGTCTGCGTGTGGCGTTCTTACTCCTTATTTGATTTGGTATTTGACGACGATCGGTTGGACTTCTCTGCCCGCAGAATTCTGGGGAATGTTGACCTTTAGCGGGCTGGCGCAAATTGTTTACTTGGTCGGTTTGATCATTGCTTACAAACATGCCGATGTTGGTGTGATTTATCCGATTGCCCGCGCTTTGCCTGTCATGATGGTTGGTGCATTCAGTGTTGCACTCGGCCATGCGCTTTCGTCCCAACAATGGCTTGGGTTTGTGTTGATCACCTGTGGCTGCATCTTGGTACCGTTGACACATATTCGCCAGGTCACTTTGGCTTCTTATCTTAATGTTGGTGTGTTCTGGGCGCTAATCGCTGCAATTGGCACAACGGGTTACTCTTTGATGGATAAGGAAGCCTTGAACCTACTCACTCAGCAAGTTTCGGCTGTTATTCATGATCAATATAGTGCGATTTTCTATCTTGGTGCGCAGTTCTGGGCTATGGGCTTACCTGTTGTGCTTTGGTGTCTGAGCACAGGCAATCTGTCAGAGTTACACAAGGCCTGGCAAATTCGAAAAAGTGCGAGCATGGCTGGCATTATGATGGCATCGACTTATGGATTAGTACTGTTTGCGATGACGATGACTGACAACGTGAGCTTAGTTGTGGCTCTACGCCAGATCAGTATCGTCTTTGGTTTGCTGATGGGTGTTTGGCTGCTTGCTGAGCGGTGGTATCTCTCCCGAGGGGTTGGTGTGGTACTGATACTTTGTGGTCTGGTTTTGACGTTCTATTGAAATGATATCTTATATGCCTTGGTCATAAATTACTCGTTCACTATTTTTACTTGTCACACCGCGCAACTTTTTCTATCGCCGAGCGATAGATTTTCTAGCTCGTTGAAAATACGCATCGTTTGTAAAGTGAAGTCATATCTAAACATGACTGATGACTTTCACTTATCAACTTTGAATTTTAAATGAGGATACGTATGACTCACCCTTCTTACTGGTTTAAGCAAGCGCTCGAAATCGAAAACCCTCAACCTGCTATTGCACTAGCTGACGATCTTGAAACTGATGTACTCATCGTTGGAGGGGGCTTTACTGGGATGTGGACAGCGATAATGCTTAAGGAGCAAGCTCCGGAAAAACGCATTACTATTATCGATAAAGGTCTCTGCGGGAGTGGGGCTTCTGGAGCGAACGGCGGGTGCATGCTGACCTGGTCAACCAAATACCCAACCCTAAAGCGTCTTTTTGGCGAACAACACGCCACCTGGCTGGTAAAAGAGTCAGAGCGAGTCGTGCTTGAAATTGACGAGTTTTGCCGACGTTATGCGATTGATGCTCAGTTGTCGTTAAAAGGTGTGTATTACACCGCGACTAACTCAGCACAAGCTGGTGGAATGAAGCCAGTAGTGGATGAATTAACGCGTCTTGGAGTAAATAGCTGGCGAAAGTGCAATGAGGATGAACTGCAAGCGAACACTGGCTCCTCGGCTCATCTCGAAGGGTATCACTCACCTGTTGCTGCGAGCGTACAGCCAGCATTGCTTGCCAGAGGGCTGCGTCGGGTGGCGATAGACATGGGGATAAAAATTTACGAAAACACACCGATGGTTCAACTGGAATATGGTCAGCCGGCGACCATTCGCACGCCACATGCAACCATCAAAGCTAAGCAGGTAGTGTTGGCGCTTAATGCTTGGATGGTTGAACAGTTTAAACAGTTCAGGAACAGTATCGTTGTGGTCTCCTCTGATATGGTCATCACGAAGCCGTTGGGTGATGAGCTATCTCAAAGTGGATGGAGAGCAGGTTCCAGCGTTTTGGATTCTCGTATTTTTGTTCATTATTATCGAGATACACCGGATGGCCGTCTGATGCTTGGAAAAGGGGGCAACCAGTTCTCCTTTAACAACCGAGTCGACACCATGTTTGGTAAGCCAACTCAGTATCAAAATCTGCTTAGAAAGTCGTTTGATAAGCTCTTTCCTGATTTGAAAGCGAGCGATTTTGACTATTCCTGGACGGGGGGCTCAGACCGTTCCACTACGGGTTTTCCGTTTTTTGGCCAACTGGATAACCAGACTAATATTTTTTATGGATTTGGTTACTCTGGAAATGGTGTGGCGCAAACCCGGATGGGAGGCAAAATTCTCTCGTCTTTGGTGCTTGGGTTAGATAACGACTGGGCTCGCAGTGGTTTGGCTAAAGGTCCGTTGGGCCACTTCCCTCCAGAGCCACTTCGCTGGATTGGAGCCATGACTGTTCGTAATGCCGTTCGCCGAAAAGAAGCAGCAGAAGATAACGAAGAGAAAGTTAGAGTTTGGGATAAATGGCTGGCAAAACTCGCAGGACCAGCAGGCAAAGCCGATAAGCTCGACTAAACTGATGACTTCAGCCACAAACAATAAACTTTGAAGTGAAAATAATAGGGGACACTTTAGCCCTGTGTTAGCCTCTGTCTTTCAAGCTCAGATTCAAAAGGTGAGTAATAGAATGAAAATATTCAGCAACTTCGATAGCGGTAGCATTCACGTAGTGAAAGCGGATGATAAAAACGACATCCAACTTAAAATCCCCAACGATAACATGTCGGAATTCTACCAATGGTTCCACTTCCGTTTAGAGACTGAAGCTGAACAGTCACATACCATTAAGTTGTTAGACTTGGCGAAATCTGCTTACCCAGAAGGATGGCAAGGCTACGATGTCGTGGCATCTTATGATCGTGAAGAGTGGTTCCGTGTACCTGCGGACTTTGATGGCGATACGCTCACATTTACGGTTATTCCAGAACGTGGCTCAATCTACTTTGCTTATTTCGCGCCTTACACTTACGACCGTCATCTTGATTTATTACACATGGCACAAAGCGCACATCATTGTCAGCTGGAGACTCTAGGTCACACGGTGGATGGCAATGACATGAGCCTGCTGACTTTTGGCGAGCCAGACGAGGGCAAAAAGAAAATTTGGATGATCGCACGTCAGCATCCAGGCGAAACGATGGCAGAGTGGTTCATGGAAGGCATGATTCAGCGTTTGCTGGATGACAACGATACAGTCGCGCGAGCTCTTCTCGAGAAGGCGGTTCTTTACGTTGTACCAAACATGAATCCTGATGGCGGTATTCGTGGCCATCTGCGTACGAATGCGGTCGGTGTAAACCTAAACCGTGAGTGGCAAACTCCTTCAATGGAAAAGAGCCCAGAAGTCTTTTTGGTCCGCCAGCGAATGCTGGAAACTGGTGTCGATATGTTCCTGGACATTCATGGAGACGAAGCACTGCCATACAACTTTGTCGCGGGTTCTGAAGGCATTCCATCTTATGATGAAAGTTTGGCGGCTCTGGAGCATTCGTTTAAGCAAGCGCTGCTCACTATCACGCCAGAGTTTCAAGATGAAGTGGGTTACGATAAAGACGAACCTGGTAAAGCAAACTTAACAGTTGGATCAAATTGGGTTGCAGAGCAATTTAAATGTTTGTCTTACACCATAGAGATGCCATTTAAAGACAACAATAACCACCCTGATCCTCTGTATGGATGGTCACCTGAACGTAGTGTGCTATTTGGCCAAGATGTGTTGGCAGCAACGTTAGCGGTTGTGGACAATATTCAATTGGTTTAGTTCCCTAAAATCAATCGAACACATAAGCAGTTCATCCTAGATGAGCTGCTTTTTTGTTTGAATCTACTTGTCAATTGGTAAATATGTCCATTCGATCAATGCCTTATAAATAGAATCTTAATAATAAGAAATTTACAAATTAATGTGAATTTTGTCACACATTTAAGGAAAAGACATGATATTCTGCGCACCGAGTTGATTATGGCTATATCAATGCAGGTGCATTATTTTTGCTCATGCAAGTGGTTAGAACACATGCGTGAATATGAATGATGACATGTTTTTGGCATTGGTGATGAACACCACATTTACTTTATTCCGGTGTTATTTAGCTAGGTTGTCTCAAATAATAAAGAGAACGTTGCTGCCTCATATTGATAACGCACTCCTTCGCGTTTGATGTGTGGCTCGGTATACAAAAAATAGGAAAAAAGAATGAAAAAAATTGCTTTTGCAGTGGCTACTGTACTTGCTGGTGGTGTTATCTCTAACGTTGCGCTTGCAGACACTTACATCGGCGGTAAGCTAGGTTACAACGCTCTTAACGACGCGTGTTACCTGGATACCTCATGTGATGATGATAGCTTTGCAGCGTCAATGCATCTTGGCTACAGCTTCAATGACTACATTGATGCAGAGTACGGTGTTGATTACTTAGGTGATTTCAAAGCAAACTTCAACAAAGCAGGCAAAAACACCGTTGATGGCGAGCTTTGGGCATTGACTCTAGCGCCTAAATTCAACCTTCCGCTGACGGATTCTTGGAACCTGTTTGCGAAAGTAGGTGCTGCATACATGATGGCTGGTGACGAAAAAGACTTCGTTCCTACAGGCTCTCTAGGTGCTGAATACCAAATCAACTACAACTGGAGCCTACGTGCTGAATACCAACGTTACCAAGATATGTCTGACGACATCATTGATGACATGGATGCAGACTACTACGGTATTGGTTTTAACTACAAATTCGGTTCTGAGCCAGTGGTTCAGGAAGAAGTGGTAGAAACTCGTCCGGCAACAAACATTGTTGAGCATGTATACCCAGCACAAACTACAACAGTACAATTTGGTCTTGAAAGTGCAGAAGTGAAAGATACTTCAGCATTATCTGAGACAATTAATGTAATGAACACTTACCCACAAGCTCAAGTAGAGATTACGGGTTACAGTGATACAACAGGTACTGCTGAGTACAACCAACAGCTTACAGAAAAACGTGCTCAAGCGGTTGCTAATGAGTTCCAAGCTCAGGGCATTACTGCAGAACGTATGACTGTGAAAGGCATGGGTGAAGCAAACCCAGTTGCTAGCAACGATACACGTCCTGGTCGTGAAATGAACCGTCGTGTAGAAGTCGTTGTTCCAGAATTTAAATACGAAACGACTGAACAAGCAGAATAATTTGCTGTTTTAGTCAACGTATCTTCAAAGCCAGCGCAAGTCGCTGGCTTTTTTGATTCTGGAAGTAGCAACTGGATAAAATAGCAACCCTTTCATCAAATTGTCATCGTTGTTTCATAGCATCTTTCACTCAGCGTAATTGGAGAATGCTATGCAAAACCTGCCGCCGCTCAATTCCCTTAAAGCATTCGAAGCAACGGCGAGGCAATTGAGTTTTACTAAAGCTGCACAAGAGCTGAGCGTTACCCGAGCCGCGGTCAGCCAACAGATAAAATCTCTGGAGCTTCTGCTTAATGCGACGTTATTCGAGCGTAAAGGATCTCAATTGGTACTTACACAAGCCGCAAAAGAGTATCTCCCTGTGGTAAGTCATGTTTTTCAAACGCTTTCTGTGACGACTCAGCATTTGTTTTCTCGTCAGAACACCGCGCAGCTTAACTTACATGTCGCTCATAGCTTTTGTTCACAATGGTTAATTCCAAGGTTGGCTGACTTTCATCGTCAGCACCCCGAAGTGTCTCTAAAAATATCGACAACAGCCAATATTGTGCCTAACGCCAGTGCTGTTTCTGATGTTGAGATCATTAATGGTTATGGAGATTGGCTGTCGCAGGACTCGATTCAACTGACAGAAGAATATTGGATTGTTGTTGCGAGCCCGGGTTTCTTGCACCTGAACCCAATTGTCGAGCTAGCTGATCTTGCGAAGGCGTCTAAAATTTCCACCAGTGGTTATCATGAGTCGTGGCAAGTTTGGATGAAATATCAAGGTCACCAAGTAAAGTTCACTAAGCCCGTTGCAGAGTTTGAGCACTCACTGCTTGCGATTCAGGCGGCGATTAATCACTTCGGTGTGCTTTTGGTCAGAGACTTTCTGGTCGAGGATGAGCTCGCTCAAGGTACATTAATACAGATAGGCTCCTGGAGCATGCCTAGCGAAGGTGCTCATCGGATGATTGTCAGAGAGGAAGACAAACCACATGTACAGGCCTTTACCCAGTGGTTACGTAAAAGTATCTAACCAGTATTCGGGAAACGGGAACGGATTAATTGTCCTATCCAAGGTTTTTACTAGATATCTAAATAGAAAAATACCGCGATTAACGCGGTATTTTTTGTTTCTGCTTAAGCTGCGACACTGCGCTTATTCACATGGTGGTGCCATATGGATTACCGCTAAACCACCCAAAGAAGTCTCGCGATATTTCTTGTTCATGTCCTTGCCCGTTTGGTACATGGTTTCGATAACTTTATCCAGAGAAATTAGGCACTTGCTTGTTCTCTTTAATGCCATTCGGGATGCGTTAATCGCTTTCATTGCACCCATTGCATTTCGTTCAATACAAGGTACCTGAACCAGCCCACCAATAGGGTCGCAAGTCATGCCGAGAGAGTGTTCCATTGCAATCTCTGCAGCAATACAAATTTGTTCGTTGCTACCGCCTCGCAGAGCCGTTAAGCCTGCTGCTGCCATAGACGAAGAGACACCTACTTCACCCTGACAACCTACTTCGGCACCGGAAATAGAAGCATTGGTTTTGTACAAAATGCCAATTGCACCTGCGACGGCGAGGAAGTCCTTGAGCTGTTTTATGTCTAGCTCTTTGATAAAGCGGTGGTAATACATTAACACGGCAGGAATAACGCCCGCTGCGCCGTTCGTAGGAGAAGTGACGACTTGTCCACCTGCGGCATTTTCTTCACTCACTGCGAAAGCAAACAAGTTAATCCAGTCCATGATCTCCATTGGATCATTTTCAACCGCTGCGTTTGCTTCCAGTTTCTTCAATAGGTTCGGAGCTCGACGTGTGACATTGAGTCCGCCTTCCAGAATACCTTCAGTATCAAAACCACGCTGCATACACAGAGACATCACTTTCCAGATCTGTTCCGCTCTTTGGTTGACCTCTTCTTCGTCACGAAACGCCAGTTCATTCTGAAGAATCATTCCACCTAAACTAAAGCCGTTTGCTTCCGCTTTCTCGAGCATCTCATCGGCTGATTTAAATGGGAATGGGACTTCAACCTCAGCTTGCTGCGCACCATTTTCCAGCTCGTCTGCGGTTGCAATAAACCCACCACCAATGGAGTAATAAATCTCGAACGCAAGTTGTTCGCCAGATTCATCTAATGCAGTGATTGTCATGCCATTTTCATGCAAAGGGAGGTTTTCGCTATGAAATACGATGTCATGATCGTAGCTAAAGGTAATTTCGCGAGTTCCGGCTAGCAATAAAGTATTGGTTTCGATGGTATGTTGAAGTGCGCTTTTCGCACTGGTCATTTTGATGTTATCGGGTTTATTACCCATTAAGCCCAGTACAGTGGCTCTGTCAGTATGGTGACCTCTGCCGGTTAGTGATAACGAACCATACAAGTCTACTTGAACCCTATGCACTTTCGCCATAGAGTCTTGAAGTAACTGAGTAAAGTTGAACCCGGCGAGCATTGGACCGTTAGTGTGGGAACTTGAAGGTCCGACACCAACTTTAAAAATATCGAAAATCGACAGCATTATTGACTTCCTTTAGCAGTGGACCTTTCATAGGTCTCTAGAGTATGACTGTTAATCGGATGTTAATCCCTAGGAGGTAGTTGGCAAAGAAGATTTTTATATTATTGCCAACTCAGGCGCTAAGCAGCCGAGAAATTAATAGAGATCGTAGTATGAAATTAGACAATGTGGTTATTGTTCTCGGTAAGCGTCTCGTCAAGAACAAACTAAGCCCGGAAGGGATTGCAAGAGTGCAAGCGCTCGTCAGTTCCCTTGGCTCATTGTCTTTAGAAAATACGGCAATCTTATTTTGTGGCGGCAAAACTCAAGGGCAAGATATCGCAGAGGCGGATGCGATGTTCAGCTATTTCCAGACACTCAATCATTCACTCTCACAGCCATTCCCGAAAAGTCAGATTCTAATTGAAAATCGTTCTTTAAATACCTTTCAGAACATGAGGTATGCGGCGGAAGAGTTGTGTCATAGCGGCTTATTTCAGACTGCTGAGTATCATCAATTCCCGATTAAAGTGACCCTTGTTTCTAACGACTATCATCTGGAACGAATTATAGAAATTCAAACCTTAATGGATGAACAGGGGCTATTGAGGGTGCTTAAAACACAGAGTGCTTCAATGGGGATGGAGCTTAGTATTGCTTTAGATATTGATCAGCATATTAGCGTGCCATACCCGCATCATGGAGCATCAGCTCAAGCGTTTTTACTGCTTGATGAGCTGACAACCTACCGAGTTTATTTAGAAGGCGCGATTCGCGGAGTGTTTAGCCAAGGCTTAGCTGCTGTAAGAGCGAAGCCGTTGCATATTGCTCAAACCGCGATAGAAAAACTAGAGATGCTCCCTCTAGACCATGAATCCTTGCAGAATATTCAGGAAATAAAAAAGGCCGTCGCAATGACAGCCTTTGATGATAATTTAAACGTGGTTCAGCAAGCTTTAGATATCATACACCCGCTCTTAACCGCAATGAACCGGACTATCGATCCTGAGTCTGCGCTTTAATTTCACCACGGGTGCGGAATGCGCTCAGGGCAATCAAGCTGTAGCACAGTAGCTCAATCCCTTCTTCGGAGATATTTTTCACGTCGCGGACGTAGCTTTCATCCATCACATGGCACCAAAAACTGCCCATTCCGTAAAGACGTGAAAAAACAAGCAATAGTACAACTGAGCCGATTAATAGCTTCATGTGTGGGTTTTTTAGGATTCTCGCCATCTCATTCACGCTGCCTTTGCCGCCTTGATAGGCTTTCGCACAGGCTAAAGCAGTAACAGTTAGCGCAGGAAATACCCAAGAACCGTGATGGATCATATCCATCCAGTAATCCATTTCACGAATCATGAGTACAGCAAAAAAGCCAGAAATCAGGATTGCAGCGTGTTTCAACTCAGGAGTATGTTTCGATAAGCTGAAAAATGACCATGATGCAATTGCCAGCATGACTAACTGAAGTGATTCCGTAATCGATAACTCGCCCAGACTTGAATTTAATACAACGTAATCGAGGCGAATACTTAGATTAACAACAATGCTGATTGCAACAATCATCAATGCACTCAAGCATGCGCGATAAATGGTGCGCTTTGATTCATCAGTGATGACGTTGGTTTGTATTGCTTCGGTCTCTTTAACTATTTGTGCTTTCATTTTGACCACCCACTCCAGAAATGTGGAAAAACCGTGAATTTATGTGATATTTGTCTCGAATTTTATTGTCCGGTTGGAAAGTTATGTCATGAGATTGTCAGGAATGTCAGAGGGTCCGTACAAAATGGACAAACTAGTTTCAGTAGCACAAATAAAAAAGGAGCCATGTGGCTCCTTATTACTGAATTTCGTTTACGATAAACTCGTTGAAGGTTAGTAGTCCTCACCCTCTTGATGATTTTCCCGATAATATTCCCATTGTTCAGCGCGTTCATCATCTGAAAAGACACAATAGGTTACACGTTCACCGTTCTCTGTAACGGTGTCCAGTTCTCCACCTTGTTGAACACAATATACAGATGCCGGATTTGCTACGGATGTGTATTCAGTCGAGCGTGTTGCGTTATCGTAAGTAGAACAACCAGCGAGCCCAGCAGCTACTGCCATAGTTATTAGTAAACTTGTCTTATTCATTATTGATCTCCGCATGGGATGGACGAGTATTGTATTGATTATAGGCAACTTTCGTCGGTTCATGTCCTAACGATGTTAAAAGTATGAAGGCGAGGCAGGTTGAGAGATTCAAATAAGATCTCGATCTACTTCCCCAGGTTATGATGAACTTTAAATTAGAGTCAGATAGACGCTCGGAATTGTAACTTGGGAAAGTAAGACAATTTAGGTAGTATGCGCGCAAAAGCATTCACTACGGAATCCTCAATGAGACACTTAAAATCAACGGTTCATCCAGATATTGATCATCTCGACGATAAAATCATTTTTAAGCGTAATGCTGCACGGGCCATCGTGCTTGATGGTGAGAATGTATTACTGCTCTACACGGAGCGCTACCATGATTACACTTTACCTGGTGGTGGAATTGATGATGGTGAAGATATCATTGCCGGATTGGTTCGAGAGTTAGAGGAAGAAACTGGGGCAAATAACATACACAGCATTAAGCCATTTGGTCTTTTTGAAGAGTTTCGGCCTTGGTACAAAGATGACGCCGATGTGATGCATATGATCTCTTACTGCTATACCTGTAAAATTGATCGTGAGTTAGGCGAGACGGCTTATGAGGATTACGAGGTTAAGAACGGTATGCGTCCTGTGTGGATGAACATCCATGAGGCGATTGCACACAACGAGCAAACGATGGCTGAGAGCCCGAAAAAGGGCATGAGTATTGAGAGGGAAACCTTTTTACTGCAACTGATCGCCAAAGAGCTGGTTTAACGATCCATACGCTTGCGCAGCGCAATGTCGGTGCGACTTTATAACGTTAGCCCAATAAAAAAGTCCGAGCTCCCCCCCGGAACTCGGACCTATTCCAGACGCGCAAGCGAAGCGTCATCTCGATGTTCGAATCTGTTATCGCGTTAGAACTTGTTATCGCGGTAATAGAACAATAGCCGTTTTATATTTGATGTGTAAATGGTTATTTAGTCGAACGGCTTTTTTTAATCACTGATGAGAAGTATATCCATCCAATTACAGCTGTAATTTGGGTAACTATCAGTAAACCACTGCTCTTTCTTATCTTTGAGATACAATACCTTAACTTTGGTAAACACGCTTGCATCAAGATCACGAGTTATTAATTTAGCCCCTCTAGGTTTTATAATTTTAACTTTTCCCTGACATTTCTCAGGGCGTAATTTTTAGTTCAGGTTAATCCATGAAGTAAGTCGGCTTAAGTCGTTTAATCGCTGAGAACGTTGATATGTCTCTTGGGAAAATACAAAAAGAGATTCCGGACGGCTTGTTTTTAGCACGTCGGGAATCTCGGATTTGAATCAAGTTTTGGAAGGTTCCGAGACGGAACGGTGAAATTTCTGGAACAACCACCCAAGCGTAATTAAAGATGCGCCCAAGCCCAGGAAGCTAATAGCACGCCAGAAGCCATCCAGAGAACGTACATCCCACAGGAACACTTTTAACGCAACGCAAGCCAGGATGATGAGACCAATACGTTGCATGTTCATTGATTTTCGAATCACACCAGCCCATGTTAGTAATCCTCCAACAAGCAATCCTGCGACCGAATAACTGAATAACTCAGCCATGCTGGTCGATTGATATAAAGTCATAGAATTTGTTTGCCAGAACTGTCGGATAGACATACCCAGCCAGATAGCTGCAAGTGTAAACCCGATTCCTGAGATAACATGACGGTGAATTCGTAATGTGTTCCACTTCCTAAATACCGCAGCAGTTAGAATACATGCTGGTAGCAGCCAGCCTAAACTCAACATATTGAAAAGAGGAATGGCTTGAGCAGATACGTTATCAACGTTTAATGGCGATTCAATCGTATTGAGTAACAAAGTCATTAAAGCAAATATGCTCCAAAGCAAGTAACTGTATGCTTGGTAGACGTAAGTGAGTTGCTGTGCGAACTGGCTGCGGTAACTGTATACGAAGCCCATGACTAAAGCCTGGTTCGCGAAGACAATGGCACTGGTAAAGTCGATGTGTCCAAGGTAGCCATATTGTCCCGTTAACCAGTAGTTTGTTTGTGTGAACAACGCGATTAAAAAGACGTGCAGAAATGCACCTTCAAACCAATTGGCGAGATCAACGTCTGCTTTGGTTAGCACGGATCGAGCATACGCAAGAATAACGAGTGCAGGTAGATAACTGAGTAGTACCCACGCCCAGTGCCCTGTTTCAACTGGCTGCCACTGAGGAATAAATGGCAGAAGCGTCAGGCGAACAACCAAAGCACCCATCATTATTTTGACTGCCCAACTGGCAGGGCGAAAATAACCTGCCTGTATTTGTAATGCCATCACAGCCACTTGTGCCGAAATCGCAGTAGTTAGCCACGTATCGCTAAGCCAAACAAAGGAACAGCCAGCAACGATAGCATGAACGACTGCGGAACATTCGTAGGCGAGTCGTGTTAAACGCATGCCCAAATAAACGTAGCAGACTGCAACTAAAGCCGTAAAGAACGTCCAATACCAGGCATAGCTGTACATAAACTCGTGTGCATAAAACAGAACGATTAGCGTCATTGAAGGTGCAAGGGCGAGCAACAAGACACTGGTTATGGAAGAGCGATCATTGAGCCCTTGTATATAGTTCCTTAGTGCAATAAACATGATACTCAATGCTAATGCGAGCAGAATACTGCTCTCATTCTGTGACATGTAGAGCGTGTCAAATGCGACCGAAACAACCAATATAGCGGTTGCTGATACCAGAACCGAAGGCAGGAAAACTCGCGTTGACCAACCCTTACGTAACGCGGGTAGCCAGATAGCTGCAACAAGTAAAATATAGCAATACGCCATTTGAAAGACGTTAAGTTCGGGCATTCTTGTTATTGCAGAAAAGGTCAGCAATACGATTGCAAGAGACGTGATGACAGGAGGGTTTGTCCATTTATTCTGGCAATGGCGATAACGAGGGTTGAGTGTCCACCCTAATCTTGGCAAGGCATAAACCAGATACAACGTGAGCGACAAGTAAATATAAGACCAGGAGAATAAACTCTCTGTCGGAATACTTTCTATCAGAATGAGCATCCAAAGCGCATGCGGTATGGTACTACTCGGTGAGATCCAAGCCCTGCGTACCTTCTGCATAAGCAAAGTGGCCGCAATGGAGATTGCGCTGATGTAACCCGCCAACAGGAAATAATCAGGTTCAGCGCCGCTTATCCATAAGGGCGCAGTGTAGCCGCCGATTAATCCCAACACGGCCATTAATGGCCCCTGCCTTAATGACAAAGCAAGGCTGGAAAATGCGGCGACAGCTAAGATCAACAATGAGATGCTTGGTGTCAGCATCTGGTAGACAACAAACGCAAAAATAACCGTACAGTAAACGCCGGTCAGGCCAGTTCCAGTAATGGCGGCTGGCACATAAGTGAACCCTTGTGCTCGTTGTGCTCGTTCTGGATCGCGCTGTTCTTTTCGGTGAAACCACTCGCCCGCAGCGATCATGGCAAAAGATAAGGTGAATGCAAAAGCGATACGTACGAAGGGTGAAAACTCAATATGGCTGCCAATCACTTGCACCAAGTAGCCGCCACCAATAAGCATCGCCAACGCTCCCACCCAGACGAGCCAGTTTTCTTGGAGGCTGGAGAGTAACTTTTCGGTTTTGTTTTCCCAATGACTGTTGTCGTTCTCGGCGAAGCTCGCAATCTGAATATCTGCCTGAGCAGTCTGCTGCGCGAAGAGCGGCACGGTTGATGACTCTAGAGCATCATCAGGCTCTGCTTTAGGTTGCGAAGGACCTGCGTCGTGAACATTCGTTTGGCTTGAAGTCGTAGTAGTGGGTTCAGAAGCAGGAGAGGAAGGTGATTCACTTGTTTCTGGCTGGCTTTGCTGATCTAACCATCGTGAACGGAAATCCGACAGCTCTTTGCGGAGCTGCGTTATTTCGTCTTCCAGGTTTGAAATTCGTTTTACTGCTTTCAATGTAATCAGTAAGGCGAAAAACGCCATAATCACCGCGAATAAAGTCAACAAGTGCTTTTCTCCCTATCCTGGTCTTTTCAACGGCCTCATGAGGATTCTTAACTTTGAGCACCCAAGTTAAAGCTTAGTTCACGGTCTATACCTGTGAGCGTTGGGATGCTAGGTTCCGCCTAAAATTTTTAGAAACGCTAAAAGAACATTCTACATGTCGAATGTGAGTAGGTAAGTCTCCTTAACGGGAAATGCAGTAAATTCTTAGACTTGCGCGATGATTTGGGGCTTATGTTTCTCTTTTTGGTAATTTTTCGTGCGTTGAACGGTGGAGTAAACGTGAACTCAACTATATTAGTAATTTCAAGCAATAAGATTGTCTCTTGCGTGTTTACGCTAAAACAACGATAAGAATAGGTGACATAGATGCAAGTTGGTAATGAAGCTCTGGTGCTATCAGCGGTTGGGGTGATTGGTTTAGGGTGTCAGTGGTTAGCTTGGCGACTTCGTTTGCCAGCGATACTGTTTTTGCTGTTGGCTGGCCTTGTTGTCGGGCCATTAATGCAGTGGCTGAAACCGGATGAAATATTAGGAAACTTACTCTTTCCGTTGGTCTCGCTGGCAGTGGCCGTTATTCTGTTTGAAGGAAGCCTAACGCTAAATTTTAAAGAGATTCGCGGAGTGAGTGGCTCAGTGTGGAGTATTGTCTCTTTTGGCGCGATTATCTCTTGGGCCGTGACGAGTGTGGCAACACATTATTTCTTGGGTTTTTCATGGGAGCTGGCAATGTTGTTTGGCAGCTTAACCGTCGTAACGGGGCCTACCGTGATTGTGCCGTTGCTGAGAACTGTGAGACCAAACAGCACTCTGGCTAATATTCTGCGTTGGGAAGGGATTCTGATTGATCCGCTTGGTGCGCTATTTGTGGTCATGGTTTACGAGTTCATCGTGTCACACAGCGCGGTAAATAGCGTCGAAGTCTTTGCCAAGATCATCGCCGTTGGTGTCATTCTTGGCGTTGCATCTGGCGCGGCGGTGTCCGCAGCGTTGCGTCGGGCATGGTTACCAGAATATTTACAGCCGTTTGCCGTTTTGATGGTGGTACTTGGCGTCTTCTCGGTTTCCAATCATTTAGAATCTGAAGCAGGGCTGCTTACTGTCACTGTTATGGGGATGTGGCTCGCCAATGCAAAAGAGATCAACATTCAGCAGATATTGCACTTCAAAGAGCACTTGACCATTTTGCTTATTACCGGCTTGTTTATCTTTTTAGCCGCTCGCATAAGCTTGGATGACTTTACTGCTCTGGGATCTGGCGCCTTGATGCTATTTGTCTTCATGCAGTTGGTCTCGCGTCCGTTATCAATATTCCTCGCTACGATACGCAGTAATTTAGGTCTCAAGGAAAAACTGTTTCTGTCATGGGTTGCACCGCGCGGTATTGTTGCGGCCTCTATTTCGTCTCTTTTTGCTATTAAGCTAATCGAATACGGCGTCAGTGGTGCTAGCCTGCTTGTACCAATGACCTTCATGGTAATTATTGGAACCGTTGTGCTACAAAGTGCGACGGCTCGCCCTGTCGCGGTTGCCTTAGGGGTCGCAGAGCCTGCACCGAGAGGTTTCTTATTGATTGGTGCGAACCGAGTTGCCAGAGAAATAGGTCAGGCATTAGCGCGTTATGACAGGCGTGTTCTCATGACGGACTCAAACTGGGAATACATCAGTCAAGTTCGCATGCTCGGTTTGGATTATTACTATGGGAACCCGATATCCAGCCACGCAGACGATAACCTCAACTTAATTGGTATTGGCCAGGTTGTCGCCCTGACGCCGGATCAACATTTCAACATTATGGCTTGCATGCAGTTTGTCGATGAGTTCGGCGAAGATAAAGTGCATTGTCTGCAAAAAACCAAAACAAACGGTAATGGCAGTGAAAAGCACACCGTCGCACAGGAATATCATGGCAGGCTGCTGATGGGCGGGAATGTCAGTTACAGCCAACTGGCGAGTTTATTGAGTCGTGGAGCGGAAATAAAACATACTAAGCTCAGTGACAGTTTCACCTATCAGGATTATTTGGCGCATCACAATAGCAATTTGCTCATTCCACTGTTTCATGTGGAAGAAAAGGGCAGAATTCACTTCTGTGATGATCCCGAACAGTTTGCTCCAAATACGACCAGTACGGTGGTGTCTTTGATTATGCCTGAAAGCAATCAACAGCCGTTATAGAATCTATTGAGTTGGCATCTTGCCGGTTTTTTATCCAAGCTTATAAAAGCTGCTAGCCTCACATGCGCTAAACTTGTGAGGTAAAAAGCAAAGTAAATCAATGGTGTTGGCAGGTTTAAAGGAAGTGCGGCGGATATTTCAGAAATTTCGCATTGACGTTACTGATAAGGATCGCAATACTGCGCGACTGTTTTACTTTAGGGTGACATTATGGCTCCGCAAACTAATCGAAAAGATTTACACCTAGACGCTGTTTTACATCATGACATGAGCATGAAGCATAAAACGGCGGGCTTCGAGTCTGTCGAATTTGAGCACTGTGCGCTGCCAGAATGTGACTTTAACGCCATCGACTTGTCTACCGAGTTCTTAGGTCGAAGGCTGGCTCTGCCATTTTTAATCAGTTCGATGACAGGTGGAGCCAAAGACGCGGAAGCAATCAATTGCCGTTTGGCTGAAGCGGCAAGTGAATTAGGTATTGCGATGGGAGTCGGCTCTCAACGCATTAGTCTGGAACAGAGTCTGAACTCAGGTTTAGGCCGAACGATTCGGGACCTGGCTAAAGGTGTGCCGTTGTATTCCAACTTAGGTGCGGCTCAACTGCGTGATAAAGAAAATTTGGACAATGCTCAACGAGCCGTAGACGCTATTCAAGCCGATGCTCTCATCGTACATGTGAACCCGATGCAAGA
Organism: Allocatenococcus thiocycli; assembly: GCF_921292965.1. Taxonomy (NCBI): domain Bacteria; kingdom Pseudomonadati; phylum Pseudomonadota; class Gammaproteobacteria; order Vibrionales; family Vibrionaceae; genus Allocatenococcus; species Allocatenococcus thiocycli. The sequence continues at coordinate 159,463 of NZ_CAKLCK010000039.1, read as the reverse complement.
AGCTTTTCAGGCAAATGGCGACCACAACTGGATTGGTGTGATTCATGCGATTGAAAAACTGGAATCACGAGTGGATGTTCCGATCATCGTCAAAGAAGTCGGGTTTGGTATTAGCGGCTCTATGGCTGAAAAACTGGTCGACGCAGGTGTTAAAGCCATTGACGTGGCGGGAGCTGGCGGCACTAGCTGGAGTGCGGTCGAAGGTTTTTGTCAGGAGAATGCCCGTATGAAGCGTGCAGCGGAGCTGTTTCGTGACTGGGGAATACCAACGGCTACCTGCCTTGAACAAATTCGCGCTCAGTACCCTGCGTTACCTTTAATCGCATCTGGCGGTGTTCACAACGGGTTAGAAGCTGCCAAAGCGATCCACTTGGGCGCCAACTTGGTTGGCCAGGCGGGTGCTGTGCTGAAAGCCGCGACAATAAGTACTCAAAACGTTGTCGAACATTTCGAACAAATGGCACTGGAATTACGTTTGGCGTGTTTCGGTACCGGATCGGCGAATCTATTTTCTTTGCCTACAGCGAAGCGTTTATAGTCGCAGGACGATGTGTGCGCTAGTCCAATGATTTTAGATAAATTGTCGATGTCTTAACACGTAGACTGATAATTTAGTTATAGTTTATACAAAAGTCGCTTCAAGATGTTGTGTTCGACAGTCATGTTTGATTGCCTCATCTGGGCGTTACTTGTCTAGAACATTCTTTGACACTGGAACCTAAATCTTATGAAAAAATTGGTAATGTTACTGTTGGCGTCTGCGGCTTTAACTGCTTGTAGTGACGAAGTCGGCACCGAGAGTTGGTGTAACGACATGCGAGACAAACCAAAAACTGAGTGGACAACAGAAAGTGCCATGGATTTTGCTAAGCATTGCGTCCTTCAAGATGGCGTGGGCAGTGAACAGTGGTGTAAGGACCTGAAAGAGAAGCCAAAAGGCGACTGGACTGCGAATGAAGCGTCTAGCTACACTAAACACTGTATTTTCTAATTGAGCTGAAACGCTCAATGTTTATCTCCCAAAGCCAAGCTCACTGCTTGGCTTTCTTATATCAGCAAGCTTTTATTACCTTTTCATTTCATTTTTGAAAACCTGCATTTCCCTTCTTTTATTTGTCTTATACCAATGGCATGTTTATCTCTAAATCAAGCTTATGTACTCACGACTAAGAAAGGGACGTTCATGAAACTACTTAAAGGCTCATGCTTGTGTGGCAAAGTAAAATTAGAAGTGGCGGATGAATTCAAATACATGGGAAATTGCCATTGCTCTGAATGCCGGAAGTTTACGGGCTCTGACTATTCTTCGGCTGGTGGCGTTGCGCTGGATAAACTGCTGATAACGGAAGGTCAAGACAACATTCAAGCCTATAAAAAGAGTGAAAATACCGAGCTGTGCTTTTGCCGTCATTGTGGTTCGAGTTTGTATTCGAAAAAGAATAACGGGATCGTAAACATTCGTCTGGGCGTTTTGGATGATGCGCCTTCACACAAGCCAAGCTTTCACATTTTTGTTGGCTCAAAAGCGCCGTGGTTAGAGATAACCGACAACCTGACTCAGTTTGAGGCGGGACCAAAGTTTTAGGCCAAATCCTTCACTATCGTTAGGCGAATACCAGCGCCTCGAGCATTAAACCTAAGTGTGCACGAGCACGCTTTCTACGCTCCCAAGGCTTCTATTTCGCTTGTCATGTTCATTCTCAAAATGAGAAAAAATAGAATTGTCAACATAACTAGTTGTTAAGTATTTGATTTTATTTAGGCACCATAATTGCTCTTTCTTGCATATGACCAACGTCCGGTTTAAGAAGGGGAACATTATGAGAACAGGGAAACTACTTGCGCTTTCTGGCTGCTGCTTATCACTTTCAGCGAATGCGCTCACGACCAGTGATTTTACTTTTGAATCTGGTAGTGACAGTTCAAATTATTCAGCAAAAGGTAAACCCGTTAATACCTATTCGGTTGCAGAATCTTTACCACAAGATGTGCTTAGCAACGTTTACTCTATGCTGCCAGAAGGCACACTCGTCAACAGTGCCTTTATTGCGCCAGAACGTTATTCCAGCATTGATATTGATGACGAACTGAATGGCGCGGAGTTCGCAACAGCAAAAGTCACCTTTTTGAATGAGGGAGCGGGGTATCGAAATACGCTCGGTTATTTCGTTTTTGATACGAACAATCCACCCGTCAATAAAGATGAAATCGAAGCGCACGTGATCATTTTTCCTAACACATCTAAAGCACCAGATGGGGAGATGCAAGAAGGCGACACGATCGATTTAAATGTGCAGCTCACCGCAGGTCAAACTCTCGCATTCTTTATTATTCCGAATGGCTGGGGGTGGTCTGGTTCGTATAACAACATCGCCAGCCTTGGCAGTTGGGGCACGCCGTTTTATAGCTTCTCGAGTCTGAACCCAGAGTCGACTTCAGAAAATCGTCGTCACAATGTGGCATTTATCGACACGCAAAATGAGTTTCTCGTGCTGGGTTTTGAAGATATTTTTCGTCCAGATGGCGACAACGATTTTAACGATTTGCTGTTTACTGTCGAAGTCAGCCCATTCACTGCCATTGATGGCGTCAACACCGATGGCTCCACAGATTCGAAGTACGAGCCACTAGTGCAGGAAAACAACCCAGAAGTCACGGTGACCTCGGTGTATCCAAGCTCAGATACCTACGCGACGATGGCGTTTGAAGATCGCTGGCCACTAATGGGCGATTACGACTTCAATGATGTGGTGTGGCGTTATCGTGTAACCGAGTTGCTAAATGGTCAGCGTGAAATCAAAAACATCACTTTTGATTTCACGCTGCAGGCGATGGGGGCAGGGTTCTCTAACGGTTTTGCTATTCATCTGCCCAATGTAGACCCAACCAATCTTGCGTCGACAGAACTGACACGAAATGGCGAACTGGTTACTCATCAAGTGGTGCAATCCGGTGGAGAGGCGGTGCTTGTGGTCTCAGAAAACTTGCGGAAAGACTTAGAAATATTGGGTGAGCTAGACAGCAGCTGCACTTTCTATCGCACTCAAAACGCGTGTATTGGCCAACAATCGTCTGATGTTCTTAATTATCAACTCACGGTTGAGCTATCGAACCCCGTGTCACGTGAGCAGGTAGGGTATCCGCCGTATGATTCTTTCATCTTTGCTTCTAAAGATTTGTACCATGGCGATTTTACTGCAACCCCTCCAGGTATGAGTTGGCAAACACACTTCAAATCCTTCGCGGGAACGAGTGAGATGAATAATACGTTCTTCAATCAGCACGACGATAATTCCGGTGGCTCTGAATCATTTTTGACGGACAACAACATGCCATGGGCAATCAACATTCGTGATGAATGGGATCATCCGGTCGAAAACGTCGACATCAGTAAAGCGTATAAAGCTTTTCCAACTTGGGTAACCAGCAGTGGCGAGTCAGACACTAAGTGGTATCAAGCCCCAACTGCTAACAAAGTAATTCCTGCGACTCAGCAGTAAGGAGCCTGACATGAAACATTCAACAAAATTACTTATCACTTCGTTGATTTCGGCGCTAACCGTGGCTTGTGGAGGCGGCGGTGGAGGTGGTGGTTCAAGCACTCCTCCTACGCCAGCAGTAGCTGAGGTGAGCGACAATACGGCGGATATCGTGGCGGAACGAGATTTCTCATTCGATATAGGTGAAAAAATTACTCTCTCTGTTAACTATACTGGCTCGAATGAGGGAGCTTTGCACCTGTACTCAAAAGCGGCGTATACCAGAGAGAATGGCACAGTGATTGCCGACCCAACCTCTCGAGTGACGACTGTTTATCCAACGGAGACGGAAGACGTAGAGCTAGAAGTGAACGGAAACTGGACGCACCTTTACGCTCAATGGGTACCGATGAGTGCCAAGGAGTCTGAGCAAAATTGGTCTATTGCGCTAAACAACATCAATAACAACTATCACCTTGATTTTTAGTGTGTGATTTTACGAATAATGGGGGCGCTCGCTTAAAAGGACTTAAGCGTTTTTTATAAAACTAGGGGAGCCAACAGAGCGCGTTGTGATAAATCGGCAACGCGCTCTGCTTTTTATCGACAAGAGCAAATCAAGGCGCTATTTAGCGCTTTGTAACTCTTCAAACCCACCTGCGTTATGCAGATTCGTGAAACCTTGAGATTGGAGATACTGATAGGCTTGCGCTGAACGGTTGCCGCTGCGGCAGTACAGAACGATCAATTGATCTTTATTGACGTCTTTAAAATGCTTATCCAGTTCAGACAAAGGGAAGTTCACCGCATTGTCTAAATGCCCTTCAGAGAATTCTTGCGGAGTGCGCACATCGACGATCATTGCGCCTTGCTCTATAAGCTGCCAACCTTGCTCTGCGCGCTCAGAAGCCGCGACGTTTGGAGCAAGTAAACCTAAGCTCAGCGTTGCAAGAACCAGAGAAATTACCTTTTTCATACTTTCGTTATCCTTATCAAACCAAGTGTGCCACTGCGTACTTTGCCCACCATCATAGATCCAATCAGAGTGATGGTGAATGAGAATTTCCAATAAAGGGCGTTGTTCAAACCAATAAAAAATTTTTATGAATTTGCCCCTTGAACTCCAATTTTTCGACCTTATTATTTTCAGCGTAAGCGAGCATACGACTCGCAACTTCATCTTTATGTTCAATTTTTGTCTTTTATTTTTTGTATTGAGTAGGAGGCACTCCAAATGAAAATTCGTCCTTTAAATGACAAGCTGCTTGTTGAAAGACAAGAAGTGGAAAATACATCAGAAGGGGGAATCGTTCTAACTTCTCAATCGGTTAAAAAGTCCAACCGAGGTAAGGTCATTGCAGTTGGTTTAGGTAAGCGTCTGGAAAATGGCGATCGCGCAGCGTTGGAAGTCAAAGTGGGCGACCAGATCATTTTCAATGACGGTTACGGTGTGAAAACCGAAAAAATTGACGGCGCAGAATATTTGATTCTGTCCGAGACTGATGTGTTAGCAATCGTTGAGTAATTATTTTTGTAGTAGTTTTTAAGGAGATAACCATGGCTGCAAAAGATGTGTTATTTGCTAATGACGCGCGTCAAAAAATGCTGAAAGGTGTGAACTTACTTGCGGATGCAGTAAAAGTGACACTCGGTCCAAAAGGTCGCAATGTTGTTTTAGATAAATCCTACGGTGCGCCAACCATCACGAAAGATGGGGTGTCTGTTGCGAAAGAAATCGAGCTGAAAGACAAATTCGAAAATATGGGCGCACAAATGGTGAAGCAAGTTGCGTCCAAAGCAAATGATGAAGCGGGTGACGGTACAACAACCGCAACGGTGTTGGCACAATCTTTCATCAACGAAGGTCTTAAAGCGGTGGCTTCGGGCATGAACCCAATGGATCTAAAACGCGGTATCGACAAAGCCACCGAAGCGGCGGTTGAGAAACTACGTGAAATGTCCAAACCATGCAGTGACAAAGAATCCATTACTCAAGTTGGTAGCATTTCTGCAAACAGCGATCGTGCGATCGGCGAAATCATTGCAGAAGCGATGGAAAAAGTAGGTCGCAATGGTGTGATTACCGTTGAAGAAGGTCAAGGCCTGGACAACGAATTGTCTGTGGTTGAAGGTATGCAATTCGACCGTGGTTACTTGTCGCCATACTTCATCACAAACCAAGAAAATGGCAGCGTAGAGCTAGATAATCCATACATTCTTTTGGTGGACAAAAAAGTCAGCAGTATCCGTGAGCTATTGCCAGTGCTGGAAGCGGTGGCAAAATCTTCTCGCTCACTATTGATCATTGCTGAAGACATCGAAGGCGAAGCGCTGGCGACACTGGTCGTGAACAACATGCGTGGTATCGTACGCGCAGCGGCCGTGAAAGCACCTGGGTTTGGTGACAACCGCAAAGCGATGATGGAAGACATTGCGGTACTAACTGCGGGTACCGTTATTTCTGAAGAAATCGGTCTAGAGCTAGAAAAGGCAACGTTAGAGCAACTGGGTAGTGCGAAGAAAGTTACTATCAACAAAGATACAACCACAATCGTAGGTGGCATTGCCAAAGCCGAAGCGATTGCTGATCGCGTGGCGTCGATTGAAAAACAAATGGAAACCACGACATCTCAATATGACAAAGACAAGCTACAGCAACGTATTGCGAAGCTTTCTGGTGGCGTAGCCGTGATCAAAATCGGTGCGGCAACCGAAGTTGAGATGAAAGAGAAGAAAGATCGCGTGGACGATGCGCTACATGCAACTCGTGCCGCGGTTGAAGAAGGTATTGTCGCTGGTGGTGGTGTGGCTCTAACTAAGATCGCGAAAGAATTGGCAGATCTAAAAGGTGAAAACGATGACCAAAACGTCGGTATCCGTGTTGCACTCCGTGCAATGGAAGAACCTCTTCGCCAAATCGCAGCCAACGCAGGTGATGAAGCATCCGTAGTTGCGAACGCCGTAAAAGCGGGTGATGCAGATTACGGTTACAACGCAGCTACGGGTGAATACGGCAACATGATCGAAATGGGCATCCTCGACCCAGCGAAAGTAACACGTTCTGCGCTTCAATTCGCAGCGTCTGTTGCTGGTTTGATGATCACCACAGAAGCGATGATCACTAACCACGTAGATGACAAAGAGCTTGATATCTAACGAAGTGAATCGTTGGTGATTAAGTCATTGTTATACAGCCATAACATTGCAAAGTTAAAGCGGGCTCAGATGAGTCCGCTTTTTTCTAATTATTTCAATCCAAGTATAGCGCCAAACAGGATCAAGCCCGCTCCACATGCTTGATTGAGTCGATGTTTCACCTTGAGCAGTAGCGTTTGTAGATATGGCGAGGTAAACAGTACCGCTACCATCGAGAACCAAATGCCATGCAACGCAATCATGTACGCCCCATAGATCAGAGCGTTGTTTTGGTTGTCCGCTTCAGGGTTGATTACTTGGCTAAAGATACTTAAGAAAAACAACATCGTTTTTGGGTTGAGGACGTTACACAAAAAGCCCTGAAAAAAGAACTGCCAATCAGGAGCACCCTCGTGTGCGGCTTGCCCTTCGGCTTGCTGTGATGGTGAAGCAAAAAGGCCTTTTAATCCGAGGTACACCAAATAGGCCGCACCTAAGTAACGGATCATACTAAACAGCCATTCATTTTGTGAAATTAAGTAACTGATTCCGAATAAAGAGTAGGAGATATGTATTGAGATAGCGAGGCTAATTCCGACTGCGCTCCAAATGCCCGCGCGTCTGCCTTGGTTAATGCTATTTTTTAATACCAACACAAAATCGGCTCCAGGGCTAATAACGATAAGTATGCCTAGTAACGCAAGGCTGAACAACTCCATGATGACTCCTGTTTATTTGTTGTTATGGACACACGAATTGTAGGCTGACAACTTGAAGACTATAATCGAAACAAATTCCAAAACCTGTGAGAATAATTCACACATGAGGCACCTAAAATCCTTTCAAGTTTTTCACGTAGCGGCGTCTTCATCCAGTTTTACAGAAGCGGCAGATAAGCTGAGCATTACTCATGGTGCAGTGAGTAAGCAGATCAAAGTGCTAGAGAGCTATCTCGAACAGCCTCTGTTTTACAAGCAAGGTCGAAATGTCTTTCTCACGAAAGAAGGGGAAATATTGAAAGGTTATACGCAGCAAGCTTTTCAGGCTTTGGAAAACGGCGTGAGCAAATTACAGCAACAAAAGCATCAATGCTTAGAGGTGTCGTGTGAACCAACCTTGACCATGCGTTGGTTGATGCCGCGGCTGTCTGATTTTAATGAGGGATGCGGAGCTGACGTTCGTTTGTCCACGGCTGGGGGGCCAGTAGCACTAGGTTCAACGGGGCTCTCTATGGCGATTCGTCGAGACGATTTTGAGCCACTGCACGAATACCCAAAAACGCTATTGGTTGAAGAGTGGGTGGGTCCTGTTTTCTCTCCAAATTATTGGCAGCAAGTTAAACAAGACGTGTGCAAAGTTAAGCTATTACACAGCAAAACCAGACCGGACGCTTGGAGAGAATGGATGGCAAGCGCTGAGCATCCAGAAATGCGTGAGAATACGCAGCAGACTTTTAACCATTTCTACTTTTGTATTCAAGCCGCGATAGATGGTTTAGGTGCTGCGTTAGGATCTTACCCTTTGGTGATGGATGATCTTGAGCGTGGTAATCTCATTGCACCTTTTGGCTTCACGTTATCAGGCTATGATTATGTTTTACTTCATCAAGATAAGGCTCTAACTCAATTAGAACGGAAGTTTGTGGATTGGTTGCAGGAACAAATAGCAGAATGCGTACCATCGTAATAAGAAATCAAGGAGCTAGCTGGTGAGATGCTCTCGCGTTGATTAAAGTTGATTGATAAGTCAGTGTTACTGAATTTGGATCTAGGAAATGGAAAACCTGAATATTGTAGAAATAAAGTCGTTTATACCAGCCAAGGATTATGAGCTTTCAAAGCAGTTTTATCAGGAAGCTGGTTTTGAGATGGCGTCCGATTTTGGTGACGTGGCGTACTTCTTCCGAGGGAAGCATGCTTTCCTTTTACAAAACTTTTATGAGCCGGAACATTGTCATAACTTCATGATGCATTTGCTGGTGGAGGACGTCCAAAGCTGGCACCAGCATCTGTCACAATTGAATCATGATAAGTTTGGTTCCCGTCTTACTGATTTGGTCGATCAGCCCTGGGGGATGCGTGAATGCTGTCTGTTTGACCCAAGTGGCGCGTTGTGGCGTATCGCTCAGAATGTCTAAGCCTTACAAGCGTGTATAGTTTGAAATCACTTGAGAGGAAGTGATTACTTACTTCTGAAAAATCTCATTTCATCAGATGCATTGCCTTGTTTCCGAGGGCATTTCACCAAACAGTTGTTTGTAACTTTGGCCGAACTGTCCGAGATGGAAAAAGCCAAAGTCAAAGGCTATCTCTGCGATGTTACGAGTTTCTTGAGGATTTTGCAGTATACGGCGTATCTGATTCAGTCGCATTCGATGAATAAATTGTTTCGGAGAAGTATCGCAGCACGCTTCAAATGTATATTGCAACGTTCGACGGCTCACATGTACAGCCTCACACAGTTCACTTACGGTAATTGGGGTTCTGTAATCCTGATTTTCCAAATATTGTCGAATGCGGTTCATCACAACTTGTCGCTGAGAGGATGCTTTTGGCGCGGCTTCTTGCTGCGAACTTAACGAAAACAGTTCCATCAGGACATCTTTAACGACCGTTTGATGCGTTTCGCACGACCATCGAGCCTGGTTGGGATCAAGTAATATGCCCAAGTAATATTTGAGTTGTTGAATGTGACGCTCGCTTAAGCCAGACAAGTAGAGCTCTTGCCCTTTAACATCGTCAAGCTCGAGTTGCTCTTTAAGCTGCTGAACAAAACCTTGCTTTAGCACCATGCCATAAATCGAAAAGGCTTCTGGCGTAATTAACTCAAAGTCTACTCCCCCTTGGCGAAGTAAAAGCTTGTCAGCATCAAGTTGTGAATGATTGATATGCAACGCTTTATCTTCAACGCTTATCCCAAGCCAAACCCCACCTTCCTCGACACGGCATTGCTGTCTCAGTGCACGGTTACTGTCTTCACGAAATACATGCACAGTGTTGAATCGTCGCTCTCTGATTTGCCCTAGGAAGCGCCCATTGCTGATTTGGTCATATTCCTGCTGCCAATTGACAAGGCTTGCTGCTTGTTGGTTTGCATCTTTTGTGGGATTTGTGCACAAAGTTGGTGCGGCCAAGATCTGTTCATCATTCATCATATTTACTTCCGATGCCTGTTTAGTGAATCAAAGTAGGGCAAAACATAGTTAACATACTGTTTAAAAACCCTTTTTTAACATTGCCGATTTTTGATAATCATCGGGAATGCATTTCGCTTTAATCCCTGTAGAAACTTATAGAACTATCAGCAAAAAAACTGCAAAAACTGAACCATGTAGTTGAAGGGGAAGAATCATGACCGCAACTTATCGTCGGCAACAAGGAAGTAAGGTGTATACCTTTGAGTCATTAGCAGACTTGATGGCGAAAGCTACGCCGGAGCGATCTGGCGATGCGCTGGCCGGAGTATGTGCCGAGTCAGCCGCAGAGCGCGTCGTGGCGCAAATGACGTTATCTGAGCTGCCTCTAAAAACCTTTCTAAACGAAGTCGTGATCCCGTATGAAAGCGATGAAATCACGCGCTTAATTATTGATACTCATGACCGTGAAGCCTTTCAACCGATCGAACACCTGACGGTAGGAGACTTTCGCAACTGGTTGTTGAGCGAACAAGCGGACAGTGTCACGTTAGCCAAAATTCGTCCCGGTCTAACGCCTGAAATGGTGGCGGCGGTCAGCAAGATCATGCGCAATCAAGACCTGATTTTGGTCGCGAAAAAGTGCCAGGTAGTGACGGCTTTCCGTAATACGATTGGTTTACCAAGCCGCTTATCCACCCGTTTGCAGCCTAATCATCCGACCGACTCTCTTAATGGCATAGCCGCGACGATCTTTGATGGTTTGATGTATGGCAACGGTGATGCGGTAATTGGCATCAACCCGGCAACTGACAATGTACCTCAAGCCGTCAAGTTGATGAAGTTGATGGATGAGGTAATTCAGCACTATCAAATTCCTACCCAATCTTGTGTTCTGACCCATGTGACCAACACCATAGAGGCGATCGAGATGGGTGCACCTGTCGATCTGGTTTTCCAGTCAATCGGTGGCACACAAGGCACTAACGACACCTTTGGCATCAACCTGGCTGTATTAAAAGAAGCGCACGAAGCAGCGCTTTCACTTAACCGAGGTACGGTTGGTAACAACGTGATGTATTTCGAGACCGGACAGGGCACGGCTTTGTCAGCAAATGCTTTTCACGGTGTCGATCAGCAAACCTGTGAAACTCGTGCGTATGCCGTAGCAAGGCAGTTTGACCCTTTGTTGGTAAACACTGTGGTTGGTTTTATCGGGCCTGAATACTTGTTTGATGGCAAACAGATCATTCGTGCCGGTCTGGAAGATCACTTTTGTGGCAAGCTTCTCGGGCTGCCGATGGGCTGCGATATCTGTTACACCAACCACGCTTATGCTGACCAGAATGACATGGATAACCTGCTTACGCTGTTGGGCGTCGCCGAGTGTTCTTTCATCATGGGCATTCCAGGCTCTGATGACATCATGCTCAACTATCAAACCACTTCATTCCACGACGCGTTATACGCGAGAAAAGTGCTGGGATTAAAGCCTGCGCCTGAGTTCGAACAGTGGCTTACCGACATGCAAATTTTCGAAGACGTCAATGAGGTGCGCTTAAACGATCGCATTTCTAATTCGTTTGCCGGCGCAATTTCACAGCTGAATAAGGGGCGTTCTCATGGGTAAAGTGGTTTCTATCTCAGATGGCGTAACAGCAAAAGTCGTGACACGTAATCCTTGGGATAAGTTACGCGAGTTTACTTCTGCGCGCATTGCATTAGGTCGCAGTGGCAACAGTGTTCCTACGGATGAGTTGCTCTCTTTTCAGCTCGATCACGCGCAAGCGATGGACGCAGTGCATTGTACTCTGAATGTAGACTGTCTGGTTGCTCAGCTATCCGACTCGTACTCGATTCTTGAACAGACACTTGAGCCGCCAGTCGTGGTGACAAGCAAAGTCACTGATCGATTCATGTATTTGCAGCGACCAGATCTAGGCCGCCAGCTTGATGAAGCGTCCTGGAACAAGCTTGAAGCCATTGGCAAGGAACACAATGCCGAGCTCGATTTAGCGATCGTTATCGCCGATGGCCTTTCTTCTGTCGCGATTCAGAACCATGCCTTACCTGTTATCAGCCGCTTAGTTTCGCTGATGAGTGGTGATGAAGAACACCAATGGAATCTAGCGCCTATCGCTGTTGTGAAGCAGGGGCGAGTCGCAGTCGGTGATGATGTCGGCGAGTGCTTTAATGCCAAAGCCGCGTTGGTTCTTATCGGCGAAAGACCGGGGCTCACTTCGCCAGACAGTATGGGCATGTACCTGACTTGGGGAGCGAAACGCGGCTCGAAGGACTCCGACCGAAACTGTATTTCTAACGTGCGACCGCAAGGGCTCAATTATGACGATGCCTGTCAGCGCGCATTCTATTTGCTTAAAGAGGCTCGAAGACTCCAGCTCTCAGGCGTGAACTTAAAGGACCGTTCTGCCATTGACGAAGAGAGAGGTGGCGACCTCGAAGATAAGCACAACAACAATTTCTTAATTTCTAAAATGTAGAGGGATTTACTATGTCTAATCATCAGGAATATCTGGCTAAAAGACAGTTAAAAAGAGGGACCGCAGGCTGGATTCTGCTTGCGGGGTTAGGTGTATCTTATGTTATCTCCGGTGACTTTGCCGGATGGAACTTTGGTATCGCTCAGGCAGGGTGGGGAGGCTTCCTTATTGCTGCGATTGCGATGGCGGTGATGTACCTAACGTTGGTTTTATCACTGGCGGAAATGTCGGCAGCGATTCCGGCTGCTGGTGGTGGCTATAGCTTTGCGCGTCAGGCAATGGGACCGACGGGCGGCTTTTTCACTGGTTTATCTGTACTTATTGAGTACGCGCTCGCGCCTGCTGCGATTGTGATATTCATTGGTTCAGCGGTGAATGAATTGATTGGTATTGATGGCCCTGTTGTCTACGCACTTTTTTATGCCGTCTTTATCGGAATTCACATGGCTGGTGTGGGTGAAGCGCTAAAGGTCATGATGGTTATTAGTGGATTAGCGGTGTTGGCCATTTTGGCGACCGCAGGTGTACTGATAGGTGACTTCGACATCAATAACCTGTTTGATATTGCTCCAGCAACTGCTCAGGCAACAGAAGCGTTACCATTTGGATGGTATGGTGTTTGGGCTGCACTGCCGTTTGCGATGTGGTTATTCCTCGCGGTTGAAGGGGTTCCTTTAGCGGCAGAAGAAGCGAAAAACCCGGCGAAAGACGTGCCAAAAGGCATTATTGGTGCAATGTTATTCCTTCTACTAACTGCGACTCTTGTGGTTGTGCTATTAGCTGGCGCAGTAGGTTCACAAGTTATCGGTGATAGTGCGGTACCATTGGTTGATGCACTGAAGCTGACAGGTAACCCGACTATTGCTACTGCCGTTAACGTACTTGGTCTGGCTGGTTTGATTGCGTCGTTCTTCTCAATCATTTACGGCTACAGCCGTTTGGTATTCGCGCTTTCTCGTGCTGGTTACCTGCCACAAAGCTTGTCACTAACAAGTGATAAGAAAGTGCCGACTCGTGCACTATTTGTTCCGGGTGTATTTGGCTTCTTAGTCTCGCTGACAGGTGAAGGTGATTTGATTCTGGCGATGGCTGTTGTTGGCGCAACCGTATCGTACGCTTTGATGTCACTAAGCCACATCTTGCTACGCATCAAGCAACCTGAGCTACATCGCCCATACAAAACACCAGGTGGTATTGTTACTTCAAGTATCTCGTTGGTGCTTTCTTTAATCGCGATGACTGGTGTTTATGCATTTGATCCTTCAGCGTTCTTTATGACCATGGGACTGTTCGTTATCGGTGGAGCGTATTACGGACTCTACAGCCGCAACAAACTGGTTGCGACTTCAGCAGAAGAAGAGTTTGCAATGTTGTCAGTGGCGGAACAGGAATTGGAAGCAGAAGGTGCTCGTTAAGTTCTTCTTAGTAGATACGATTGTAAATAACTAAAAGGGAGCCTTGTGCTCCCTTTATTGTTTTTAAATCCGTCTGAAAAATATTCAGCGAATACTGGCTGTTAGCGGTTCTTATACTTGTGTAATAAGTCCAGAGGGATATGGCAGTAATCATCCGGGAAGCGAGTTAGCCTGTCTTGGTGTTCGTCATCACTTGGTACGTAGTTGGTTAACTCACGTACTTCGACCACGATCTTGGCGGCATCTTCTCTATTTGCTATGTAGCTTCTTACTCTGTCGAGGTGTTGCGGGCTTTGGCTATACACACCCGTTCGGTATTTTTCACCGACGTCCTCACCTTGTTTATTGACGCTGTAAGGGTCGATGATTTCGAAGAAGTAACCCATCAAATCTTCGATAGATACTTGCGAAGGGTCGAATTGAGTGCGTACGCATTCCGCATAACCGTCGTAATCCGTGGCAGTGGAATTTGTCGTGCCGTTCGCGCGACCCGCTTCGGTAGCAATCACGCCGGGAAGGTGGCGCATAAATTCCTGTACGCCCCACAGGCAGCCGCCCGCAAAGTAAATCTCTTGCATAAATCTGTTCACTTAAAAGTTTGGCGCATTATGTCGTGGCATCAGAGTCAAGTGCAAGGCGCGACTTGCTAATCAGACCACAAGAGCATGTTTCTGGCGGTCGAATTAGTGACTTTCTGACCAAACCGCAAACTCATTGCCACTTGGTTCAGTAAAGTGGAATCGACAACCGCCGGGAAACTCAAAGATTGGGCGCAAAATATGCCCACCATGTTGTTCCACCTTGGACAAGGTCGCCTGAATGTCCGAACTATAAAAGACCAACAGCGCTGCGCCATTTGAGGTGTTACTGACAAGCGCAGATTTGAAGAATCCGCCGTCCAAACCTTGTCCAGAAAATGCGCTGTAATCCGGACCGTAATCGACAAATGACCAGCCAAAAACTTGCTCAAAGAACTGCTTTGTCGCACTCAAATCTGTACTGCCAAATTCTACGTAGTTTAATTTTTCGTGTTGGTGCATGGTGATTTCCTTATCGTGATGATCTTATGCAAACTGCTCGACAATGATGTCATCAGCACAGTCAACAAATAACGCGCCGTTTTGTTTCATTTCAGCAATCACATCATCAAGGGTATCTGGCAATACTGCGCGTGTCGAAGCAAGATTCACAACGACTTTAAACCCGAGATCTAATGCCTGCATCACCGATTTTTTTACGCAGAAATCGAGCGCTAAGCCACCGACAACAAGCGTATCGATGTCGTTACATTTCAGGAACTCATTCGCACCAGTCGTTTTGGTATCAGCAACGTCATGAAAGAAAACGCCGTATGGATGCGCGTCTGGATCCATGCCTTTATTGACTTGGAAATCATACTCCAGAACAGGCGGCAATCCGTCTAACAGTTCAACACCAGTCGTGCCGAGTACGCAGTGACGATTCCATTTCACGTCGACGTTTGGCAAACCAACGGGTTCTAACATATTGGCTGGCGTTTCTGCGTCCCAAGCTGCTTTAGGTGGGTGTAAGTCGCGACTTACCAATTTTAAACGACCCTTTGCGTGGTTTTTAAGTAGTTCCGGTACTATTTCAAGGGCGCCTGCTACGGGTAGTTCGTCAGGGCAAAGCTCACTGAACCCTTTTTCAGGATCCACATCGAATACCGCAGTGGTTTGATAGTTTACTCGAACAGTCATAGCAGACTCCTTGTCTGTCTGGTTGCCTGCGCTTATCCACGCAAACAGTTTTGGAAAAAAGTGACTTCGTCGCTCGTGAGTGTGTACACCATGGCTGGTTTACCACCTTTACCTTTGTTGGTGGAAGCGACTTTGTTGGTTGGTTTCAGTACGCCTGAGTCGATCAAACGGCGTTTGATGGTCATGCGGCTGATGTCTATCCCAAACTCCTGATAAGCAGAAATGATGTCGGCAACCAAAAACTCTTTGTCTAACGCGAACAGAAGTACGGACGTGTATTCGATAGAAGCACGCAACTTTTGCCAGGCTTTTTCGATGGTATTCTGATGGTCAAAAGCCAGAGTTTCCTCACCATCTAAGATGGCCTGCAGCGGGAACCACTTTAGGTGACATTCTGGAACGCCAGCGTTGTTTATTTGCTCAACATTGTTTCGGTCCACTAAGGCATAGTGGGTGATGTTTAAACTCCAGTCGTCTGGATCTCGCTTCGGATCACCATCAATAAACGCTTCACTGAAATGACGAGGGTAAGTATGGATTTTTTCTCGGCAAATACGGCGACGTGCCGCTTCGAAATTTTCATCCGCTGGGCGTCCGCCTTCATGGGTCAAATCTTTATCAAAGACAAATCCACCCGGCAATGCCCATACGCCATGGTATGGTCGGTTCGGATTTGAACGTTTAATCAGCAACACTTCCAATCCTTTATTGGCACAGCCAGAAAGTCTGAATGGAATGATGTCGACAGTTACGATCATGGTTGGGTCCTAATAATAAGTTGTAAGTAATCTAGCGCATAATAAGTGTTCGTTCAATGGGTAAGTAACGATTTGTTCGTAACCATTTTTGCTTTGTTGAGGGCTCAGTTTGGGTATGAGATTAACGATATTTTTGAGTTATTCACAACTGGTATCCGTTTTTTAAAGATAAAAACCTTATTAAAAAGAGTGGTTAGTAACAAAAGTTGACAAACTAATGATGGGTGTTTATTGTTTACGCAAATTAGTTAGTAACAAAAAGTTATATACTCAGGGAAGGGTATGTGGAAGGGCACCGAATGACAACCAATCTATTTTCTTCTCGCATCATCCAAAGTGCTTTGGACTTTGATGTCTACAAAGTGAACATGATGAGCGCTGTTGCCGCTCTGTATCCTGATGCGATGGTGTCATACAAATTTATCGTTCGTAGTGAAGAAGATCTGTCTGATTTATTGCCTGAGGTAGAAGCTGAAATCCTTAAGCTTCAAGACCTTCGTTTTACAGACGATGAAATCAAGTACATGAAAAGTGTCGCTCCGTATCTCAAGCCCGAGTTTGTCGATGCATTACGCCACTTCCGCTTTAATCCACAAAATGATGTGTCGCTGCACAATAAAACGATGCCAGATGGTTCCAGCCAATTACGGATCACGATCAGTGGGTTGTGGAAAGAGACCATTTTGTACGAAACCATTATCATGAGTATCGTTTCTGAAGTTCGCAGTCGTTTGCGTTGGTCTGATATTCCGTTAAAGCAGTTCCAGACGGTATTGCAAGATAAAGTTAGTTATCTTAAGTCGGAGCTGAAGCGTCGTAATATCTCGAGTTTCAAATTTTCCGATATGTCGACTCGACGTCGTTTCTCCTTCGAGGCACAGCGAACCATGCTTGAGTATTTGTGTCAGGAGTTACCCGATTGTCTAACGGGGACCAGCAACTACCATTTAGCGCGTGAAATGGATCTCACCCCGATTGGCACTGTGGCTCATGAGTGGTTTATGGGGCATCAGGCGTTAGTGAATGTCCGTGACTCGCAGAAAATAGCGTTGCAACGTTGGCAGGAGATGTTTAATGGTGCGTTAGGCATTGCACTGACGGATACTATCGGTATTGATGCTTTCCTTAAAGACTTTGATGAAGAGCTCAGTAATGCCTACTTTGGCGTGCGCCACGACAGTGGTTGTCCGTATGCTTGGGGCGAAAAAATGATTGAGCACTATCGATCTTTGGATATCGATCCTAAGACCAAGACTCTGGTATTTACCGATGGTCTTAATTTTGAACAAGCGTTAGACATTTGTGAGCACTTTCAGGGTCGAGTTCAGGTTAGCTTCGGTATTGGTACTTTCCTGGCAAACGACATGGGCGAATATATTAATGATAAAGGCACGGCTTATAAGCCTTTATCCATGGTAATTAAAATGGTCTCCTGTAACGATTCGCCTGTCGCGAAAATTAGTGACGAACCAGAGAAAGCGATGTGTGAAGACATTTTCTTTTTGATGAATCTAAAGCGCCGCTTTGAACAGCCTTTAGATTTAGATGAGTGCCGT
The DNA here is from genome assembly GCF_921292965.1 of Allocatenococcus thiocycli. NCBI lineage: Bacteria > Pseudomonadati > Pseudomonadota > Gammaproteobacteria > Vibrionales > Vibrionaceae > Allocatenococcus > Allocatenococcus thiocycli. The sequence goes on along the minus strand of NZ_CAKLCK010000039.1, from coordinate 141,768 downwards.
GATCTCATTGATCGCTTAGAGAATGAAGGGCAAAACTATTTGATTGATGCCTAATCTCCATTCTATACCTTCTTTGATAACCACCCTCTATCGTGTCGACAAAAATTAGTTAGGCTAACGTAGAGGGTGATTTCGTTATAGTATCTTTACCCAACGTTACCCACAGCGAGTTCGCTTAACTGTGTGTCTAACTGCTTCTTGATGACTTTGGGCTTCAACGTAATAGCTTGAATCAGGAGTGAAAAATGAATTTAGTTGTACATTTGCAGAAGAAAGCAATAAGAAAATACGGCTATGAAATGGCAACTCGTCAGGCTTGGAAATGTGGGATCAAAGCCAACTTGGTGAGACGGGTAATCGGCCTGTTCAAAGGGCAAATCGTGTGCGTAGTTGAAGGCTGCCGCGCGGAGTTATCTTCACCGATCAATAATCCGCTCCATGATGAAGAAAAGCAAGGTCGCTATGTTTTTGTCGGTGGTGTTTGCTGGGAACCAAACAACATTATTGCCCCGGGATTTCCCGATTTTATGTTTATGCACGTGCGTAGCATGAGTCACCGACATAAATACTTATCAGACGATGAACTGTTCCTCAGTTTAGCCTGATCCTCAGTATCAATCAGTTTCACTTAATGAGATTGCATCAGTGATAGGTTTCGTTGATGCAATGTCGGCGCAATTGACATCCAGTTTGTTTTTTCTTTACGAACTCTTAAAAAAACGCCGTTTTTTAACTCTCTAATGACAGAGGGCTTATGTTCGCCTGATGTGAATTTATTTTCCCGACTTACTATACCGGTCATAGAATAAACTATGCTGGGATGTAAACCATGAAGACTAAATCTATTGCAATTGCGGCAGTGGTTGTTGCTGTATTAGCAGGCTGTAAGGAGAAGACGCCGCCAGCTCCGACTCAAGCCAATATCACATTGATTGAAGCCGTTACAGAAACAGTAAAGAATCCTCATCAAGTATGTAAGGATGTAGTGGTGACACAGCAAGTTGCACCTACCGATGACAATAAAATTCTTGGCACCGTTGGTGGCGCTGCGGCGGGAGCGGCTCTCGGTAACCAGATTGGTGGTGGCTCAGGTAAAATCATTGCAACCGCAGCAGGCACGATTGCTGGCGCATTAACTGGTCGTAAGATCCAGGAAAATGTGCAAAAAGGCGATGTGGTTACGACGACTAAGCAGCAATGTCACACCGAATATACGACATCAGAAAAAGTAGTGGGTTATGATGTCACCTATGAAGTCGCAGGTGCGCCAACAACGGTTCGTCTAGCAAGTAAGCCAGCGACGAAAAGCTTCCCAATCCAAGGTGGCAATGTGGTTCTGCCACAGTAATTGGACCTCAGATTAAACAGAATCCCCTTTGCCTTTTGGGCAAAGGGGATTTTTAGTTTCAGGTAACCTGAGCCTGTTGTTGCTCCAACTCCAGGTTGGCTTGCATTTGAGCCTGTTGTTTTCGCATGCGGCGCTCTCGCTTAGACAGCCAAATCAAAGGTACGAGAATCATAACCGTGCCGATGGCCATGAAAATATCCGGCACTTCGTCAAACCAAATAAAGCCAATCAGGGCTGCGCCAATCAAGCCACTGTATTCTGCGCTGGCAATCTTATTACTCTCTATCGAACGGTACGCAAGTACACAAGTTGCCGCATATATCATGATGAACAGGCTGGAACCTGCCGCGACTGGAAAAGCACTCCAATCCCAAGGTTTATCTTCAATGAAAACAAGTAACAGTGCGACTGGAATACCCGCTAGATTCGTCATCAGCAAAGTGTGCATCACAGACTGTTCTCTTGGCACTTTGCGAATGAGCAAGTTATTGACCGCTATACATACTGCGACGACAAACGCTGAAATCGCTGCCCACTCGATCTGATCAGGACGAATAATCACTAACACGCCAAGGAATCCCATTATCGCAGCGGCGACAGATTGTTTCGAAAGCTGCTCTTTGAAAAACAGTGCGGCAATAGGCAACATCATCAAAGGAGCGGCATAGAAAATAGCGTTAGCCGTCGCGAGCGGTAAAGATGAGATCGCAAAGACCATGAATATTGCGCCAAGTAGCCAGACATGGGCACGAATAGCATGCCACTTAAACCCATGCATTAATTGGCTTGGTCGATTAAACAAACAAAAAGGTAACAGAAAAAGCACAGCAGAAACTTGTCGAAATAAGACGAACTGAAACACTGGCACCTCATTCCCGACACTTTTAATCAAAGCGTCTGAGATAACCGCAATTAGGTTTCCAAAAATTAATAGCAGCATGGCTGCTCCGACAGATGTAACTTTCACTTTTTATCTCCTCATTCTTTGCGCAAGAGTAGGTGATGACATAGGATGAAGGGAAGTGATATTTATTAGTTTAAGTATGAGATTTTTAGATAATGAAATTACCTCCGCTTAGAGCGGTTCACTGCTTCGAATCTGTGGCGCGAAATTTGAGTTTTTCGATTGCCGCTGAAGAGCTCAATGTGACGCAAAGTGCTGTGAGTCACCAGATCCGTTTACTCGAGGATTACCTCGGGGAGTCGTTGTTCATTCGCCAAGGTAGAAAGCTCTCTTTGTCTGATACTGGCACGCAATATCTGGAAGACATCAGCCCTGCAATTACTGCCATCGCAATGGCGAGCCAGAAGGTTCGTGAAGGTGAGAAGGGCAGTATTCGTTTGGCGATTTATAGCTCGCTAGCGGTAAAATGGCTGATTCCACGTTTGTCTGATTTTAAACGCTTACATCCCGAGATTGAACTTACGCTTAACATGATGGCGGGAGACCCAGAGCAAACTGAGAGTGTTGGAGATTGTTTCATCACGGTGCAAAAACCAAAGCGAAATTATGTCTCTGTTCACTTATATAAGGACATTTTATATCCGGTTTGTAGCCATAAATTATGGAAAGAGATGCAAGAAATGCCGATGCCGGAAGCGTTTTGGCAGTATCCACTTCTCTCCACCGACTCTGTTTATCGCGAGCGTGGAAAGGATTGGTCTGAGTGGTGTAAGGCGGGCGGATTTACTTTGCCAGGTAATGTCGATATGCAGCATTTTAGCCATATGCTATTAGCGATAGAGGCTGCGCGTTATGACCAAGGTATCGCATTTGCAAACGACTTTATGCTTAACGAACGAGATATCGCACATGACTTGGTTTATATCCCATCTCACGGTTTAGATACTGGCGATAGCTTTTACTTTGTTCATAAGAAAAGCCGCGCTAAGCAAGCCGAGATCATAAAGTTAACCAACTGGTTGAAGCAGCAGTGCATGTAGATACAGAGAGGCCTTTAATTCCAACCCACGATTTAAGCGGATCGCGGGGCATTTTGCTTGATCTGACATGAAAAAACCGAGCAGGAGTCTGCTCGGTTTGAGTACTTTTTCACAACATAATAGCGCTTATTGCTGTTTGATTAGGTTGTAATTATTAGCAAGTTCGCCTGTTACTTTTTCACCGTTCATGTCTAGCTTCATTAATACGTTCTCGCCGACAAAGTACTGGTTCGGTGCGTCTTCGTTGGTTAACGTTACCGTGCTGCCACTTTCATCCCAGCTGAATTGACCTTCTGACTTGAATTGGCCATCTTCTTTGCCTTGGTAGCTTTGCTCAAGCAGGTAAGTACCGTCTTGATTTAGAGTGATAGTGATATCAATACCAGAGCAGTCTGCACATGGAAGTGTACCTTGGTAAGTGCCATTCCAATCAAGAGCGTTGCTTGCATTGTGTTGAGTGTCGACAAATGTTTCTGCTGAAATGCCTTGTTCTTCTACTGCTTGCTCTTCTGGCGCTGGCATTGCGTCAGTTGCTTCAGCGACTTGCACTTCTTCTACTTGAGGCGTTTCTACCGCAGTCATTTCTGCTGGTTTTTCGTCTTGACAGCCCGCAAGAATAATAACCGCACTCGTTACTGCCAACATTGTCTTTTTCATTTTATCCCTCTTTCAATAAAGATTATGTATGCCGTTAATGTTAGCCCCACTTATGAAATTTACGTCATAACAAAGCAAGGGAATGATATCGTTGTGTCAATAAGAATCAGTTACTGGCATGAAAATGTCAGAACAATCAGAGCAGTGTAAAGCTATTGCGTCTTATGGGTTTATTGCGTATTTATTTTGCACAAGTATCAAAAGTGTCACTAATTTAGACTGTTTCTCCTTATAAGACGCTTCCTGTTTTTTCTCTAACTACGATTTTTGCAAACTTAGCTTTATGGCATATGCCAATAATGTTGTTGGCGTATGCCATAAACGGGCGTAACGTGTATGCCAATAACCTGTTTCTTGGAGTTATTGGGTTTGTTGAGAATTAAGAGGAATGGCGATGGCTAGGCCAAAAATAGAACGGAAAATATGCGGGCGAGCTGCCCATCACTGTTTCAAGCCAAATGGTGTGCCGTTTCAGCAATTGGAACAAGTCAACATACTGCCCGAAGAACTCGAAGCACTGCGTCTCGCTGATTTAGAAGGATTAAGTCAACAGCAAGCCGCCGATCAAATGGGTATTTCGAGACAAACTTTTGGCAACACGGTAAAAAGAGCACGATTTAAAGTCGCAAAAAGTTTAGTTGAAGGTCATGCACTGGTTTTTCCCAATGAGGAGTCGAACTTATGATTTATGCTGTTCCTAATGATGGTGAGCGCGTAGCCAACCACTTTGTCAAAGCGCCCTATATCGCTATTTATTCCGATGAAGACGGAATGCTGCAAAATTTAGCTAATATTGCTGCGATGCCACAGTCTGGCTGTAAAGCAAAATCTCAGATGATCCAGTCATTGGATCAGTACAACGTCGATGCAGTTCTGATTCGTAATATCGGTGCACGAGCACTGGAAAAATTACTGCGTAATGGAAAGCAGGTATTTCGGTTGTCTACTCGTAGCTCTATAGAAGACGTTTTGGGCGTTGCCAGAACACCGCTGACCGACGCGTCTCAAGGTCGACCTTCGGCCAATCACAACAAAAAAGATGGTTGTGGATCATGTGGTTGTGGTGGTAAACAATCCAAACCGTCAATCTTGAGCCGCCCGAAACCGCCTCGCGAGTTGTTAGCACTGAAAACCAGCCCCGCTATACTTAGTTTAATGGCTTCAGATAACAAGGTTGGTTAGCATGGTCTGGGTATTTACCTTTGTTGGTTTTCTCCTAATTATTTTATTGATGTCTCTTGGTGTGATTTTCCACAACAAGCGCATTCAAGGCAGCTGTGGTGGCCTGAATAATGTTGGTGTCGATAAAGTGTGTAACTGTGAAACCTCGTGTTCTGAATCTCAACGTCGCTTGTATCAAATTTCAGAGCCACACTCGTCATCGGAGCATTACAACAAAAATCCAATCGGATAAAGCGAGTTTAAACTTGTCTGTTCCTCTTCTAATGCTGAGTTATATTAAATGCATTTAATTGCATAAAAGTTGTCGTGGTTGTCTAAATTTTGATCTAGGGTTTTGTTGGTCTGTGGATTTCGGTCTACGCTTAAAATTCGTGTTAATAAAGGAGAACCAATATGGCTGTAATGAAGCAGGATATTCCACATCGCGTGACGGTTTATCATGACAATCTTGATCAAGAAATAGAGCTGAAAAATGCGATGCTGCCAGAGAAACCACGTTACTTTAACGGTTCACCGACTTACAAAGCGGAAAGTGTCGAAGAGTTCGAAAGTAAAATCAGTCAAATTGGATTGTCGCTCGATAAATAGCTCCGAATACAAATAAAAAATGCGCCCTCGACATGAGGGCGCTTTTATTTACGGCTTTTTACTGAGCAATTAGTTCTGCTGGGTACTGCTTTGACAGACTTGTTTCTGCACCGCTGGTGGCGCGGGTTCGTAGTGACTCAACGTCATGCTGAAACTGCCTTCACCTCCGGTAATCGCACGTAATCTTCGGGCGTAGTCTTGAAGCTCATTCACTGGAGATTTCGCTCTGATCAGAGTGAAGTTATTATCCACAGGCTCAGTGCCTTCAATTAATCCTCGGTTACCAGACAAATCACCTGATACATCCCCAACGTTAATGGTTGGAATGTGTAGTTCCATCTGAATGATTGGCTCAAGAACAATCGGGTCGGCATTATTAACTGCATCCAAAAACGCCTTTTTACCCGCAATGACAAAGGCTATCTCTTTAGAATCAACAGAATGGTATTTGCCATCATAGACGGTCACTTCAAGATCTTTGATCGGGTTACCAGAGATAGCGCCTTCTTCCAATGCTTGCAATATGCCTTTCTCTACCGCTGGAATAAGGGCGGTAGGAATCGCGCCACCAACCACTTTATTGATGAACTTGAACCCAGCTCCACGCTCCAGAGGACGAACTCTTAACTGCACTTCACCAAACTGACCTGCGCCTCCACTTTGTTTCTTATGTCTATAGTGGCCTTCAGCTGGTTTGGTAATGGTCTCGAAGTACTCGACACTTGGTTGGCATGTTTCGACATCTAGCTTGTATACGTTAGCCATTTTCTCCAGCGCAACTTTGAGATGGAATTCGCCCTGTCCACTGATGATAGTCTCGTTGGTTCTTGCTCGATGTTCGATGCGTAACGAAGGGTCTTCACTTGCGATTTTGTTAAGTACGTCACCCAGTTTTTGTTCGTCTCCGCGTTTTAGTGGTTTTAAGCACAGAGAGTACATGGAGTCTGGGAAATTGAGTGTTTTTAGCTCAACGCCGTCTTCGTCATGGGAGTCATGAACGATAGAGTCAAATTCAAGATCATCGACTTTAGCTAATACACAGAAGTCACCCGCAACCGCACGTGGAATCTCTGTCCGCTCTTTGCCTTGCAGTTGGTACAGGTGCCCAACCTTGAACGCTTTATTACTCTCACCGATGTAAAGCTGACTGCCAGCGTTAATTTCACCTTGGTAAACGCGAAGGTAAGCCAGTTTTCCCATATATGGGTCGACACTCACCTTATAAACATGCGCCACGGTATGTTCCAGAGACTCACAATTAACTTTGATTTTCTTGCCGTTTTTTTCAAGCAGTGGCGGATTACCTTCGTTTGGCATCGGCATAATTTCAGCCAGGGTGCGAAGTAGTAGCTCGACACCCGCTCCCGTCTGTGCAGAAACAAAGCAGATAGGAATCACGTGACCAGTTCTTAGCGCCTCTTCAAATGGGTCATGCAGTTGTTCTGCAGTGAGTTCTGAGCCTTGTTCCAAATAGAGTTCCATTAACTCTTCATCAACTTCGATAACCTGGTCAATTAAGGTTTCATGTGCTTCTGTCACTTTGGCCAACTGCGTTTCTCGCTCCAGTTCAGGCTCAAAATAACAATCGATAACGGACTGACCATCGGCCGAAGGCAGGTTTATCGGTAAACATTTATCGCCAAAGTGCTCAACGATATTATCCATCAGTATCTGTAGCTGGTTACCTTGGTTGTCGAGCTTGTTAATGATGATCATCTGACACTTCTGTTGTTCTTGAGCGAAGGTAAATAAGCGATCAGAGGTTTGGTTGAGTGGTGTTTGTGGGTCGACAATAAGTGCAGAGGTTTCAACGGCCGGAAAAACACTGAGCGTTCTGCCGAGTAATTCACTCTGTCCCGGAGTGTCGATAATATTCAGGCGATGATCATTCCAGCGTAACGCGACAGGAGTTGCTTCGATACTATGTTGATATTGAATAGATTGGGGGTCGAAGTCGGTAACGGTATCGCCTTTTTCTACGCTTCCTAAGTGATGCGTCGCGTCACAGGTGAAGAGCAGCTTTTCGACGAGAGTCGTTTTGCCGGTTCCTGTCTGACCAACAAAAGCGATGTTGCGGATGTTATTGATAGGCATAAAGCCTCCTTGCTGACGTGCGGAAACCACAGTTTCCAGATAAACCTGTTATTAGGTCACGAACTGCATTGGAGTAGGGCGGGTTTACCGCCTATTCGTCTTCCATGTCATTTTCCGGATGACTTTATGCATACAACCGCCTTACTGAGGGAAGCAGATTAAGAGGTTATTACGATATTAGAAGTTGCTGACCATTTTTAAAGTATCTTGTTGGCAGAAGTCAGCCCATTCATACAAAAACAATTCACTTGGCTTTATATAGCATGACTCAAAAGCCTTGATTTTTATGTGACTTATTTCATGCTGGGGCTGATTGCTTTTTAATCGAGATCATAAACTTGAAAGTTGTTGTAAACATACTGGTTCGAACAGAACTGGACAGACATAGATAAACAGATCCTTCGTGGTGGCCAAATCTGTGATCAGTACCAAGTGCTTACTCAATAAATCGTGATGGTGTTAATATTTTTTATCAATTATCGGGATCGTTCCCGATTTGTTTTATATAGTGGTTTACGAGTTATTTATGGCGTTGACTGATAATTAGGCTAACGGATAACAGGATATTAGTCTTTATTATTGGGTTTAATTCCACATTTAATCGATTTTGTCGGGAACGTTTGCCAAGTCTCGAAATAATCAATTTAATGTTGGAGAAATAAATAATGAAAGCGAATGTATTGGCACTAAGTATCGCAACCGCTCTGCTACCTACAACATTTGCCTATGCAAATGAAGATATGGATGCCTTAGAAGCTCGAATTAGCGAGTTGGAATCCAGATTAGAGCAAACGGAGCAAGTTGCTAACAAAGCCGATAACACAGCATCGCAATTCGAGTTCCATGGATATGCGCGTGCAGGTCTTTTGATCAATGATGATCTTAACGGTGCAACGGGAACAGGACCTTACATGACTGCGGCTGGCGCGATAGGTGCTCCGGTTGGTCGATTAGGCTTGGAGGATGATAACTACTTAGAAGCAAACTTGATCCACAACCGTTATATGGATGATGGTTCGAGTGCTCGATTCCATATCATGTTGGCGGACAGTGTTGAAAGCAGCAATGATTGGACGGCTGACGACAGTAAGTTGAATGTTCGTCAGGTGTATGCAGAGCTGAAAAACTTACCTTCTTTCAGCGGCGCATTTGATAATGCAACAGTTTGGGCTGGTAAGCGATTCGACCGTGATAACTTTGATATTCACTTTTTCGATTCAGATATCGTATTCCTAGCCGGTACTGGTGCAGGTGTTTACGATGTTCAGATCACGGATGAGTGGAAATCGAACTTCTCTATTTATGGTCGTGACTTCGGCGAAATCGACAGCTCAAGTACTGATATCGAGAACTACATTGCGACTACCAATAACCGCATTGGCAATATCCAGGTGATGTTGAGTGGTATGGTGTCGTCTGACAACGAAGATAGAACATCTAGCAATACGTCACCAACTAAGCGTGCAGAAAGTGGTGTTCATGCTCTGTTTGCTTACCATGCCGACAGTTTTTACGGTGTGAATGATGGCTTTTCTAAAACAGGCTTTTCGATTGGTCAGGGGTTAGGTGCTGAGCTAAAAGGTATTGGTTCAAATGGAGACTTGAATGACGATGCTCAGGCAGTTCGAGCGTTTTCATATGGCGTGACTCGCTTTGCTGATAACTGGAGAATTGCGCCAGCGCTGATGGCGGAGTACAGCCAGGATCGTGTGAAAACCAATGATGAGTTTATGTGGGCTTCGTTGAACGTTCGTTTGGCTCAAGAGTTAACAGAAAACTTTGAAATGGTTTACGAGGGAACCTACCAGTACATGGACCTAGACAACAGTGTTGAACAAGCGAGTGGCGGATTCTACAAAGCGACAGTAGCACCAACGTTGAAGCTGGCAACTGCAGCCGGTTTCTTCGACCGTCCAGAGTTACGCTTTGCAGTGAGCTATGTTGACTGGAGTGATGATCTTAATAATTACTCTGTGAGCGTGGATGACAGTGCAAGCACTATGGGACGTGGTGGTGAAACCGTATTTGCTTTGCAGATGGAAACTTGGTTCTAAGGTTTTGCTAGTTTAAGCGTTAACAACAAAAAGGATGACAGTGTTGGCTGTCATCCTTTTTTATTATCCAAACTTAGTACGGCTCATTTCATAACCGTTTCGAGGGCTAACTCGTTGTTGTTACCAATATTCTTTTGCAGGGCCCACATCGCTCCCACTGCCACCATCATTACTATAGCGGCGAAGATAAAGCCGTAGCGTGTCATGTCATAGTGACTCAGCATGGCAATGACGACATAGCTGAGTGATTGCACCGTAGTACTGAACATGCTGATTCCTCCATCCACTCGACCACGCTGATGAATGGATACCGTGTGATGCATCCAGTTAATTCTCGCAATTCGGTTTAATGCGTTAAATACACCAAATAGGGCTATCAGCATCAATATACCCATTGGGTGTAATGAGAAACTCATGCCAATCAGGGTAAGAGAAAGAATCGTCATTGATATGAAGATTATATGGGCGTGTGGAAGGCGGTTAAGTACCTTCGTAACAATCAACCCGGTAAACAGGGATCCCAAGCCAAAGCTGATGTTATAGCCTGCAAACCAATCACCAGTAATGTCCTGCTCTGAGAACCAAATCGGGACTAATTTGCTTAAGTACGTCAACACCGGGTAAGAGAGGCAAGAAAGTAAAATGAACCCGAAAAAGTAAGGCTCACGGCTAAAGATGTGCTTACTCTCTTTTAGTTGGTTCATGAAAGAAACTGAGTGTGAACCACGCAATCGGCGAGTGTAAGGCGTTAGTATATAGAAAATAGCAGCCAACGATGACGCCGTTGCCGCAAACAGTGCGAACTCCATCATTCCCCACTTTTCTAATAACACCACGCCAAGTGCACCTGCGCCGAGAGTCGTGGATTGCATAACGATTTCCTGTTGACCAGAAATCTTGGCGTATTCATGTTGCTGGTAGTTTTCTTGAGTAAATGCGTTGTTGGTTGCCCAGGCAACATTACTGGAAACCCAGTACACCAACTGCGCAAAAGCTAATAGCCAGTGGGACTCTAGCTCAAGCCCGTATGCGGCGAATACCACCAGAGCCATTCCCACTTGTACCCATTGATTCACAATCAGCAGCGTTTTACGTGAATGGCGGTCAGTCAAAGTGGAAAAGAACGGTGTGACCAAGAAAGAGACTGCGGTACAGCTAAGCGATACTAACGCGACAAATGTTCCCATTCCTGGCGAAGCCAGCATTACCCAGGGAAGTGCCATCATAAATAAGCCTGACGATATGCTGTCGAAGAACCTTCCGATTAAATAAGGCTGAGTTTTGTTTTTCATATTTGTGCCTCGATAATTGATTTGGTCTCACTCTAAAACCTCAAGTAAACTTGAGGTAAAGTGTTTTTTGAAAAATCATTGGAATGGGAGTCAGGGATGGAAATCAGCGTAGGTGAAGTAGCGAAACGTTCTGGAGTGAAAGTGTCGGCACTGCATTTTTATGAACAAAAAGGATTAATTTCGAGCTGGCGAAATCAGGGAAATCAACGTCGCTATCATCGAAGTGTGTTACGCCGTGTTGCCGTGATTAAGGCTGCGCAGCAGGTAGGCTTGTCTTTAGAAGAAATCAAACAAGCGCTGGATAACCTGCCAAAACATCAAGCGCCGAACAAAGCGCAATGGGAGAGAATGGCGAGCCAATGGCATGAGCAGTTAGAGCAAAAAATTCAGCAGTTGAAAGCACTACAGAATGATTTGGGTGGTTGTATTGGATGTGGTTGCCTATCGCTGGAAACGTGCGCCTTACGTAACCCAGAAGATGTGTTAGGAAAAGATCATTCAGGCTCTAACCTAACGTTGGATGAGTGAAGTTAGGCTTACTCTTTATCGAAGCTGTCGACGACAATCGCGCCCATAGATGCTGGCATCGTGATGACGATAATACGTTTGATCGCCACCAAAGGCTCTGTCAGGAGCGGAAGTTTATCGAGACAAAGTAATACCAGTGCAACCACAACTGCCGCAATGGTGTAAGCGATGATAACGCGGAAAATAAAGATGGATACGCGATGGCGAATTCGGCTTTGGAATACACTCTGATAGGCGAAAAAACTCAGAAAAATAACTGAGAGGCTTAACAACATGAGCAGGTTTGCCATCGGCAAGCTTTCACCCAAGCGCCATGCTTCTTCGGAAAAAGAAATCGGTACTGCAAGAGCAAAAGCGCCAACCAATACCTGGCTGGCATCTTCTAGGTTAAAGTGACGGCTCATGTCGTTTATTCCGTTACTCGTGATGGAGTTGCAACAGCTTCTCAAATCGTTCGTTGCCGTGTAGCAATTCAAGATCGCGCTCTTCAGCTAACAGGTCACGAATCGAAGGGCTGTACTCAATGGCACGCTCTAAATCTTCAATCGCTTGTTCTTCAACACCTAATCGAGAATAGGCACAAGCGCGTTGATAAAGTGCCGGGCCATTCGTGTAGTCCACTTCTAAAACGCGATTACAAATGCTCAGTGCCCAATGGTATTCATTAATTTCCATTGCGGCGTCTGCTTTGTAAGTGAGTGCTTCCAAATCACCAGGGCGAATAACCAGAATTTCATCATAAATTTCAATTCGTTGCTCAGGTGTTTGAGAGCTTTGTGCACGCAGCCATAAGTTATGGATTTCGTTGATTTTCTCGATTTCCTTGTTGTTCTCACTGATGATGCGAGTCTTGCGTTTTAAGTCTCTTTCCAGTGCAACAAACTTTTTCTCATATTCGCTTGCGATCTTATCCAATCGCTTATCGGCCATCTCTTTGGTGTTGTGTTTAAATTCACGCAGCGACTGCCAACCGACGAAAGCGATCAGCGATGCAACACCTGCGATGATGTAAAAGAAGTACGTCACGGTCACATTGGCGTAGTTGAGTGATTTATCAGCGACGCTAAGTTCACGGTCGGTGATTTCGGTAATCGTGCGCTTTTCTAAATTTTGGAAATCCTGACGCAGTGCTTTCAGTTCGTCTAAGATATAGCGCTCCATAAGCGGTCTATCTAACAAATCTGATTCGGAGTACTTTTCTTCAGACGCCACGGCGGACGAAAGAGAAAGAAACAGCGAGATAAAAATAGCAATGAATAAGCGCATAAAACGTCCTTTCGCGTTAACAATACAGATAGACCATGCAACAATAGCAAATCGCACAAACGTTTAGCAAAGTTCTATGAAAAGAAATATTTGCCTTATTTTCGGTTGCCTTTGCAGTTCAACTGTACTCTTTGACAGCAGAGCACAGTTCATCTTTTAGATTCTAGAATATTGTTCTTTGCTCGATGAGCCATTAAGCTTCTTCCACCTCATTGATTGTTAGGGCATTTGTTATGGACGTCAAAGCTAAAAGTTACCTCGATCAGTACTTAGTATTACTTAATTCTCGGCAACGAGAAGCTATTCCGTCAATGAGTGCGGATTATTACTGTGCTGATGAATACAACGCGAACCTATGCGCGGAGCTGGTTCGAACAGGGCAAAAAACAGCGTCTTGCAGCATGGAAGTTTGGTATAGCGAACACGGAGAAGCCATGCCTCAAGTTGGGCACCTTCAGGTTGTGACGAATTGGGATGGTGAACCCGTTTGTGTGATTGAAATTACCGAAGTTTCTACCAGCCCATACAGCGAGGTAGGAGAGGACTTTGCGAGAGCTGAAGGTGAAGGGGATAGAACACTACAATGGTGGCGCGAGGCTCATGCCCGCTTCTTCCAAGCCGAATGTGATGAGTTAAGCATTGAATGGCATGAGCAACGGCTGTTGGTTTTAGAGCGGTTTAAAGTCGTCTATCCTTTGGATTAAATAATAAAACAGCGCCGATTAAGGGCGCTGTTTTAAGATCGAAGCAAATTAAAGTTGATCTTCGATAGGTAAAATACCTGAGAACCAAGAGCCCATTCTTCGCCACATACTTGCTTCAGGTTCTGAGTTATATTCCTGCCCTGTTTTATTATCAGTCCAGACAATATCACCGTCGCGAAGCGTCACTCGGTAAGCGTTGTTATTGAGTATTTCAGGCAAGGTTGCCAGAAAGTCTTGAACATATTCTGGTTGTTTAATCACAGCAGCCATCTCGGTGTTGAGTTTTGCCGAGCGTGGATCCCAGTTCATTGAGCCGACAAAAAGCGTCTCTTTATCGATTAGCATCGCTTTGGCATGCAAACTCGCGCGGCTACTACCCGTTAAGCTCCACTTGCTCTTAAGTTTGGCACTGGATTTGACTTCCCAGAGTTTGATACCTGAAGCGAGCAGATCTTCTCGGTACTTTGAATACCAGCCATGCACTGCAAAGACATCGTTAGAAGCGAGGCTGTTGGTGACGATCGTAATATCCACACCTCGTTTCGCGGCGTTGGTCAGCGCTTTTGTTCCTGCTTCGGTTGGCACAAAATATGGGGAGATAAGCACGAACGAGTGGTCCACACTTTTGAGTAGCTCGGACAAGTTACCAACCAGCTGGCTTTCATGCGTCGCCACTTTATCTGGTAAGTCAAACCAGATGTCTCCTTCACCCCAATAAAGCGTCAGTTGGCCTTTCTTCAACTCTTGATACATGTCGAGCATATTGAAGTTATAACGACCTTTAGTAAATTTGTCAGTCAGTTGCAGCTTTTCGACTTGTGTTTGGATTGCAGCCTCGGTGATTTGTTCAGACCCAGGGAAAACCCACTCCATCGGCATGGAATAAACACTGTTCCAGTAGAGATCAAATTGGTCTGCCGTTTGTTGAACTGCTTCTCCGTAAAGCAGCAAGTCGAAGTCACCGAATGAGACTTCAGATTCGAACGAGAAATATTCATTGCCGATATTTCGACCACCTACTACCGCCGCAACACTGTCAGCGACAAGCGATTTATTGTGCATTCGGCGGTTCAGACGATCGAAGTCTGTCGCTAACCCGAATAGCCTTGCCGAGCGATATTGGTGAGGATTAAACAATCGGATTTCGATGTTTGGATGGGCGTTCATTGCGGCCATCATTTTATCGTTCCGCTTTTGCATGTCATCAAGCAACAAGCGAATTCGAACCCCTCGTTTTGCTGCTTCGTACAATCGCCAGGTAATGAAATTACTGGTCTCATCTCCTCGATAGATATAGTACTGAAGATCCAGGCTTTTCTGAGCAGATTCAATCAGCGAGATACGTGCAAGAAGCGCATCGTGACCTTGGTTAAGAGGATAAAAACCAGTCTCCGTTTTCGGATCCTTTTCGTAAGCCTCAAAGTAGTGCGCCAATGCTGAATCCGATTGGTAACCGTACTGAAACGTAGTGGACTTTTCACTAGGGTCTCTGTACTCAATTGCAGAACAGGCCGACAGAAAAGTAAACATGCAGGTGAAAATGAGCTTAGTAAACATATGAGACAATGAACATATCCTTGTAATACAAAACGTTACTTAAGCTGAGTATATACGCAAATGGTTTCAACGTGCAGGGCTGAATACACAATCACGCACATTAGACAGGAGAATTTTAGCTGCTGGCGCTTAATGTCTTGCTTAGGTTGTTACTTGAGTTGATTTTTCCTCTCAGAAGTTTGTGTTGGCTCGCTTTTTTAGACGCACAAAATCATTTATTTAATTAATGTTTTTACTCTAATTGGTTGGATTCACTAATATCTGGTATTTCTCACCTATACATGACTAGGGTAATTGCACGAATATGAATAACTAATTGATTTTTAATGGTTATATATCTGGCATGCAGCTTGCGTATGGGATGTGTGAGTAAGGGTACACAACTTGCGAAGTGAGTTAAAATTTTGTTAATTTTATGAGCTTTTAAAGGATAATTTGCCGTGGATTACGGTCTCAAGCCTTTGTGAGTGTTGTTCTCTTATGAAGTCCAGGTTTCGGTGGTTCTTCAGTGCTTACCTTTACTTGGAGATGAACAGAATAGTCTATTTCAGATGCAAAACTAATCCGGATAACGAGATGATCAAATCGTTATTTAGATTGGTATAACTACCTCACCGTTTACTCATAGGAACTTGAGTTGGCTGACAGTACGTGACACCTGTAGGTCGTATCAAGCACTAAACGGTGACAAAAACAATAAAAAAGGATTTTTTGGATGTTATCAAAACCCATGTTGCGTTGGCTTTTACCCTTCGTTGTTGCTGGTGGCTCGTACGCAGGTTATGCCGCAATAGCCGCGACGGCTCCAGAAAAAGAGTCGACGAAAGAAACCATTGCTGAGCCGACGGTTCAGGCATCTTCACTTTTTCCTACCGACCACAAAGTGGTGATTACCAGCCATGGCGAATTGGTGCCGTTTGAGAAAACTCACCTCTCTGCTCAAGTGAGCGGTGAAGTCATCAGTTGGCACCCTAACTTTGTCATTGGCGGTATCGTAAAGCGCGGTGAAATCTTGTTCACGATTGAAAGCGATAACTACGAGGCGGCAGTGCTTCAAGCTGAGGCAGCTTTGGCCAGTGCTCGTGCAACATTGATCGAGGAGAAGGCGAAAGCAGAAGTCGCCAAGCGTCAGGCTAAGCAATTGAGTGATAAACAAGTAACGGACTTGTATTTACGTAAACCGCATGTACTAAGCGCAGAGGCGCAGGTGAAATCGGCACAAGCGTCTTTGAAACGTGCTAAGCGTGATCTGGAAAATTGCAAAGTCATTGCACCATACGATGCGCTAGTGGTTGAGCGAGATATCGGCGTCGGCCAGTTCGTTACATCTGGATCTCGTATTGCTACGCTCAACAATATTGAAGTAGCAGAAATACATGTGCCGATTGCTGGATTTGACAGTGCATTCTTACCAGAATCTATCAATGAACTTCGTGCCACTGTCACTCAGCAAGGTATTTTGTCGACGACGCGTGAAGGCAAAGTGGTTCGTGACCTAGGTATGATCGACAGCGCAACCAGAATGATCAATATGGTGATTCAGGTTGAGGACCCATATGGGATTGATAATAAGCAACCACCAATCAAATTTGGTTCTTATGTTGAAGTCAGCTTTACCGGGAAAGAGCTCAAACACATTTATCGCTTACCTCAAGAATTGGTTAAAAACCGCACCGTCTGGGTTGTCAATGATGACAGCCAACTACAGCCTCGAACTGTTACCGTACTGAGAGCGGAAGGCGAGTTTATGTTGGTCGGTGACGGTCTGGAACAGAGCGATAAGCTGGTGTTAACTCTGCCTGAGTACCCGCAAAAAGGCATGGCGGTGCAAATCGCAAAAAAGAATGACGACTCCGAAACCGTCGTACAATAAGTAGGAGTTTGTCATGGAAGAGACCAATCAAAAGGGCATAATTGCCTATTTTGCCAATAACCCTGTGGCCGCGAACCTGCTGATGGTGTTTATCATTGTCATGGGCATCGTGAGCTATCTATTCATTCAGAGACAGATGTTCCCTAACATCGAAGTTAACTACATTGATGTGCGCGCAACCTATCCTGGCGCCTCTCCTCAGGAAATAGAGGAGAGCATTCTCGTCAAAGTAGAAGAGTCGATAAAAGACGTTACGGGCATTAAGAAAGTCGTATCCCGAGCGAGTCGAGGCAGTGCCTATGTCTCTATTGAAGTGGATGTAAATGCTGACATCAAACGCGTGCTTGATGATGTGAATCAACGGATTGATACCTTGTCCAATTTACCTGCGGGTATGGAGCCAATTAATGTCTATCAAGTTGAGTGGCGTCAGGACGTGATTGAGATGGGGCTCGTTGGTGATAGGCCACTCGAAGAGTTAAAGCCCATCGCCAAGCAAATTGAAGATGAGCTTCTGCAACTGAAAAACGTCATGTTGGTGTATGTGAGTGCGCCTGAAGAAGAGATCGCGATTGAAGTCGATCCGCTTGTGCTTCGTAAGTACGACCTCACGTTGAGTGATGTGAGTGACGCGATTCGACGTTACTCTGCCAACTTTTCAGCGGGTGAAGTCAAAACCAACTCTGGGATGATCGCAGTACGTATTGAAAACCAGTATTACCACGGTGATGAATTCAGAAATATTCCGGTAAAGTTAGGCGCTAACGGGGCGAAAGTTCTGCTGCAGGATATTGCGACAATCAAAGATGGCTTTACTGAAGAAGAGCGATACTTTGAATATTCGGGACAAAACGCGATTTATATGTCTGTAGAAGCGACGCGCGACCAGAATATTATTCCCGTCGCTGAGTCGGTTCATAAATACATTGAGGCGAAAAACAAAACACTACCAAGTGACGTTCAGCTTAAGGTACTGGTCGACATGACTTATTACCTCAATGGGCGTCTCGACATGATGCTGAAAAACTTGCTGCAGGGTGCCGCTTTGGTCGCCATTATGCTGAGTATTTTCTTGCGCTTCCGCTTAGCTATGTGGGTGATGATCGGTTTACCTGTCTGTTTCCTGGGCGCGGTGATGTTAATGCCTGCCTTGGGTATTACAGTGAATATTGTCTCTCTGTTTGCCTTCATCATGGTTTTGGGGATCGTCGTCGATGATGCGATTGTGATGGGGGAAAGCGCCTACAGTGAAATTGAGGAAAAGGGCGGAGGTGTCGAAAACGTAGTCCGTGGTGTTAAACGCGTTGCGACGCCAGCGACATTTGGCGTTTTGACGACCATCGCTGTATTTGCTCCTTTCTTGCTTTCTAGCGGAATCGACAGTGCATTTTTCTACGGCATCGCGGGTGTGGTTATCTTATGTTTAGTCTTCAGTCTGATTGAATCCAAGTTGATCTTACCTGCCCACCTTGCACACACCAATTTCAAACCTATAAAGGTTGGCGGATGGCGAGATCGCTTTAATACGCGCTTCTTTGGTTTTGTTAATGGCACTTATCGCCGTTTTGTCACCCTTTGTACTCACTGGCGTTGGAGTGTTTTCGCCATATTTTGTGGCTTACTGGCAATCAGTGCAGCGCTAGTAAACTCAAATTACGTACGCGTCATTCCTAACCCTAAAGTACCGACCGATTATCCGGCGATCACGATTGAAATGAATGATACCGTATCAAGTGAGCAAACCATTGATGCACTTAAAACCATTGAGCGTGTTATGCAGGAGGTCGAAACTCAGACCATTGAAGAGCACGGTCAGGGAATGATTCGAGATGTACTTTCTTATAACAGAAGCCGTACCGAAGGCCGAGTTTTGGTTCCGCTTGTTGACGAGGATTTACGTCCTTTCAATACGTTCGAACTTGCGCGTCGTTGGCGTGAAGCAATGCCAACCATTCCGGGAATGAAGAGTATCAAGATTCGTGAACAGAGTGCGGGTGGTGGTGATCGAGACGAATTCGGGTATCTGTTGTTTGGCTCGAATATCAATGAGCTAAATGAAGCGGGGCGTTACTTAATTGACCGCTTGCAACAGCAAGAAGGTCTGTACGATATTTCATCTTCGATTGATTCAGGCAGTAAAGAAGTGCTGCTTTCGCTAGCACCTGTTGCCTACGATCTCGGTTTGGATCTCACCATGATTGCTCAGCAAGTGGGTGGCAGTTTCTATGGTGGTGAAGCACAGCGATTAATCCGTGACGGCGAAGAAATCAAAGTGATGGTTCGTTATCCGCAATTAACGCGTGAAGCTTTCTCATCGCTTCGCTATGCCGTGATCACAACGCCTGCAGGCAAAAAGGTCATGCTGGGTGATGTGGTGCAGATTAATGAGCAACCGGGCGTGAGTACTATTCGTCGTGAGGGTGGTTATCAGACGGTTTACGTCTATGGCTCCATTGATGAAGAGTTGGTTGAGCCAGAAGAAGTGGTGAAAATCATCGATGAAAGCATCATGCCCGACATGAAAAACCAGTACCCAAGCGTTAAAACTGAGCTAGGTGGGGACATCGAGGAGCAAGCTGCACAGCGTAACGAGCAGATTCTCTTCTTCATTGCCGGGATGATCATCGTTTACATCCTACTAGCGGTGCCACTGAAGAGTTACACGCAGCCGCTGATTGTGATGTCGGTGATCCCTTTCAGTTTGACGGGCGCGATTTGGGGGCATTTCTGGCTCGGGTTAGACATCAGTATGATGTCCACCTTTGGTCTTATTGCCGCAGCAGGTGTGGTAATCAATGACTCTCTCGTCATGACGGACTACGTAAACCAGGTTCGAGAAAAAGGGATGAATATTAAACAAGCGGTTGTTGAGGCTGGGTGTGCACGTTTTCGCGCGATTACTCTAACTTCAATCACGACGTTTGCTGGTGTTCTGCCTATTATGTTCGAGACGAGTTTACAGGCGCGCTTCGTCATTCCGATGGCGGTCGCGCTAGGCTTTGCAGTCCTTTATGCGACGATATTGACGTTAGTATTGGTGCCTTGTTTGTATCTGATGCTTGAGGACATCAAGAATATATTCAGAGCGATTAAGCGTTTTTTCTCGCGTCTGTTCGCTCGTTTCAAAAAGCCGGATGATACGTCAGAAGCTCACGTTAAAGCTTCTAACTAAAGTACTTATCTCTTCATAATTCAAGGGCAGCTTTCGGGCTGCTCTTTTTATTTGTCTCAAATGCAATCGTGATGAAAGTACGAGATAGCGCCATTTGTGCTATAGCTTTAATGAATAGAATAAAAAGAAAATATAGACATGGTTAATTTGACACTCAGTGTGCGAAATTTACCATGAGGGTTTCGGTGATAAAGCATTATTTAAAATAAGTCACTGAAATTTAAGGGTTAAAAAGTTGGCATCGTACGTGCAATGTATAGAGCGTACCTAAAATAAACTGCTAATCCTCAAGGAGCTCGCTATGAAAAGCGTATTTTTTTCTACTCTTGGTCTTATTGCTGTAATGTCATCACCAATCGCTGCTGCTAACACTTTAGACAAGGAGGAGTGGAGCTCTGATTTGCGTCAAGACTTCTCTACAATGAAGCACGAAGCGATAGCAGAGGTTCAGCAAATGAATATGGACGATATCGATGCTCGAGATGCACGAATCGTTAAACGTATTAAAGAAGAGCAGGCACAATTGGTAAAGGTTGCGTGCCAAAAATCAGAAGCGAGTAAGTCATAGTTTCTGAATGGCCCTTGTCAAAATAAAGAATGACTCCTAATACACGTTCAGCGCTAGATAGCAGTAGGCGCTGATCTTGTTGCTCTCTTGCCAGCATATAAAAGCTGGCTTTTTTATGTCTATTGATAAATCGCAGACAGAAAAAAGCCCGCAAAGAACCGTCTTTGCGGGCGAAAAAGGGCACCAAATTCGGTGTCTATTCATTATGGAGATGGTCGAACATCCTTATCAAACTGACAATAGCTTGGTGAGAGGCTTACCACCAGTGCGACCAACTGCGCTAAAGTTAACATTGTTGTAATGATTGTTAAAATGTTAATTCCTCAATCAATGATTTCATTATCGTTACTTATCATGAATGGTTTGTTGCGGTTCTGTATCTTATGTGTTCAAAAAAGGTTTTTTATGATTGATTAAATAGCGGTCAATGCTTTCGCTGTCCACTTTTGGTATAAGCAGTTTGTGGGCCTGTTTGCTAATCACTTACGAATATTTTCCGTAAGAATAAAAATAAGTTTAAAAACATTCATGCACTAACGCTATCCCTGCCGTTAAAGATTATCTATCGATAGTGTCTTTATTTCTCCAAATTGTTCAAGTCTTGGAGTTTTTTATTGATTGTTAATAACGAGATCTTACAAGACAAAAGTAATAAAGAACTAATAAAGAACATAGAAATTAAATCGAGCATTAAATCTCCAATATTTTTTGAAGCGTATTAGGAAATTTAATTCATTATTCTTGTGTAATGTCTGTGGTCTAATAATGAAGTGGTCTGAGCATGATAGTACGAAAAATATCTGACGAATTGATAACAGAAAAAGCCAAACTAGAGTGGTTAGCGTATTGGCAGCATTTTAGCTCTACTGAGCAACAGCATTGTTGTGAAATTAACTGTACAATGCACCATAAACACGGTGTTTTAGTAAAAAAGACAGGCGAAGAGCGGAAGTTGTTTGTAATACCACTATGCTGTCAACGCCAGTTTAAAATTGACCCACTTATCGACGTTATCGCCGAAGTAAAATTGACCCACCCATACAATTAACTTTTGCCTTCAGATAGACTTTCTAGAACCGCTGGTATGGTTCCAGCCGCTTTCTTTCCTCTTAATCGATAGCTTTCACCGCTGATTTGTACAATGTGCGAGTGATGAAGAAGTCTATCGAGTAATGCCGCCGTCAACGTTGTATCATCGGCGAACGCATTTGACCATTGAGAGAACGGCAAATTACTGGTCACGATAATGCTGCCTTGCTCATAACGTTTGGCGATGACGTTAAAGAACAAGTTGGCCTCTTCTCTGCCGAACGGTAAGTAGCCGATTTCATCGACGATAAGTAGCTTAGGTGCGAGTACACTTCGTCTCAAGTAGCTTTCAAGCTTACCCTGAGCTTTTGCTGTAGATAGCTGAAGCATCAAGTCTGCTGCGGTGATGAACCGTGTCTTTAGGCCCTTTTGAACCGCTATTTGGCCAAGGCTCACTGCAAGGTGGCTCTTACCAACGCCACTTGGGCCGAGTAATACCACGTTTTCCTTTCGCTCAATGAAGGCTAACCCTGTTAACTCCTTGAGCTGTTTTCTTGGGGCACCCGTTGCGAACTTGAAGTCATAGTCATCGAACGTTTTTTCCATTGGGAAGCTGGCGAACTTAGTCAGTGTGGCTCTTGTGCGTTCTGCTCGCGCTTCCAGTTCAGCGTTCAGAAGTGACTCTAAGTAATCGGCTAGACTCAGTTCACGACTGTTGGCTGCTTCTGCCAGTCTCGGCCACTCCTGACCGATAGCTTGTAACTTCAGCGTTGCACAGGCAGCCTCGATACGACTCATTTGAAGGTTCATGGTCGTACCTCCAACAACGCATCATACGTCGAGAGTGGGTGCTGGAAGCTCTCAAGTGGCATCACACTATCGCTTATTGTTAGTGGTGTGACTGGGCGTGTCGGCGATGGTAGCGACTGAAGTGTAAAGCGCTCTTCATCTAAGAGAACCTGAGGCTTTGCACCTGTCGTACCATGAGTTCGTTGGTGAGCGACGGTTTCTAGCCATGCGCCGATATGTCCATTAAGAACATCGACGGTGATTTTAAGTCCGTGTTGCTTGAGTGTCGCCGCAAGAGGAGTGACGAAACTATTCTTCAAGTAGGAGTTAAATCGCTCCACTTTTCCTTTGGTCTTTGCGCGATATGGACGACAGGCTCTCGGTTTAAAATTGTACTTCTTGGCTGCGGTGAGCAGTGCAGGGTTCCAGCGGTGCTCACCTTCACCGTATGCATCACGCTCTATCATGATGGCTTTCGCATTATCGAACAGAACTTCTTTGGGGACGCCACCGAAGTATTCAAACGCTTCTTCAAGACCTTCTATCCAGTCTTCTTGGCGCTCTCGTTCACTAAAGCGAACGAACGTCGCTCTGCTATAACCAAGCGTTGCCACGAAGGCTTTAACACGGACTCCGTAATGGGTGATGGTCGTAAAGTCCACTTGCATCTGCTCACCTGGCAATGTCTCGAACCGAACGACAGGGTCGACAGGCGTACTTGGTTTGTACTGTTTGATGTACTCCTTAAGCATCGTTATACCGCCTTCATAACCAAGTGATTTTAACTCACGTAGTAAGACGGTTGCGGGTATCCAATAAGGCTTTGCGGCTTCAATCCGCGTACACAAGTAGTCATGGTAGGGCTGAAGTTTAGTTGGTCGGGATTGACGCTCGGGGTACACGGGTGCTTTGCTTCTATCTCGCAGATAAGTACGAACGGTATTCCTTGAGATCCCCAGCTCCTTTGCGATACGGCGGATGCTGCACCCTTGCTGATGTAAAACGTGTATTTCCACTAGTTGCTCCTGATTGATCATAATCCGCCGCTTTGTCCATGTTACGAACGGATAGTTTGACTCAGGTGGGTCAATTTTAAATCGGCGTTAGTGGGTCATTTTTACATCGGCGCTGACAATGCACCGCACATAGTGAAAACATCCGTAGTTTAGAAATATCTGAAGGTACAGAAGTGATTCCGGCAGATTTAACGCTCTAATATTATTTGCAGTTTTAGAGCGGTAAATAGGGAACGCTTTGGGTCGTAGGGGTTCCAAAGCGTTTTTCTCACAGATACTAATTTTTTCTTTGGTAGACTCGTTCTGGGCGTCCAACTTTACCGTGTTGAATTAGAGCTAATAGAAAGCCCTTAGCGGCTAGAAACTCAAGGTATCGTCTTGCTGTTGTTTTGCTTATGCCAATCTCGCTGCCTAATGACTCAGCAGTGTAGATGACTTCTGAGCTATCAAACGCCATACTCACTTTATCGAGAGTGAGTTCATCAATTCCTTTTGGCAAGTCTTGTATTTGCGCTGACTTAGATTGAAAGTTAAACAGCTCATCAACATGACGCTGATTGATATTATCGCTTGCTTTCAGGGAGCTAGTATATTTGAGGTAACGCTCTAACGAGTCTGTCAATCGATCATATGAAATCGGCTTTAACAAATAGTCGAATGCCCCACATCTCACTCCATCTCGAACGGTTTCAATATCATTGGCTGCGGTTATAAAAATGACGTCGGGAGACTGTTTCGTTGCTGTAATATCTTTTAAGAACTCAATACCTTTGCCATCCGGTAAATAGTTGTCGAGTAAGACAAGTTTTGGCTTAAGCAATTGAATCATTTTTTTAGCTTCAGCAATACTTGTCGCAATTCCGATCGGTCTGAAACGTTTTGTTTGTTTGAGGTAGTAAGAGTGAAACTCTGCAATGTTGGTTTCATCTTCTACTATCAGAACGTCATAAATTTCCATGTTTCGAACTCTCATTGGGAATAAATAATGAAAATATAGTGCCGGTGGTCTCGGCGTGATCAATAAGAATCGAGCCTCCGGTGTTATTTACTAACTGGTGAACCAGATACAAGCCAATACCATGCCCTGGCTGTGTTTTACTGGTGATTCCTTTTTCAAAAAGAGAATCGGCTATTTCATCCTCAATTCCAATACCATTGTCAGCTACTTCAACTAATAGCTCTTTTTCATTAGCGTCGGAAATCAAAATGGATATGCATCGGTTGCTGTTTGAATTTTTTAGTGTTGCTTCGTATGCGTTATCTAGCAGGTTTCCCACTATGGCTGCCAATTCGTCTTCTGTGAGCCGTGTTGGGGGATAGCTTAGTTGGCAGTAGGGATCAAAGCTCAGTTCCAACCCTAGTTCTTTTGCTCGGCTGTATTTTCCTAGTAGTAACCCAGCAATTATTTTTGAGTTAAACGTTTGAGATATATAGTCAATGAGCCTTTGGTGTGTTTCGGTTTCTTGCCTGATTGTACTCAAAGCCTCTTCGTAGGCACCGATTTGGATTAAACCGCTCACAGTCGATAATTTGTTGGCATACTCGTGGCTCAAAACACGCAAATTGTCAGTTTGTTGTTGTATGTGAGTGAGTTGTGATGTCAGTGTATTGAGATCATTTCGTGGTCTAAAGCTAATCACCCATCCTGCATGCTGATTGTCTTCCCAAATTTTTACGCGTGTTGCGACGAGTGTTTCACCATTACAGGTGATGACTTCTTGTTGGCGTAGCGTCTCACCAGACTCGTCACCAAACTTTTCTCCCAAAAAAAAGCCAGCGGGTGTCACGTACTTACTCACCATACGGCCTTGTAAATGCGACAGGTTGCGAGCGATACCAAGGATTCTAAGCCCCCTTTGGTTGGCGGATAGAATCCGCCCCTGATTATCGACCGCGAGGATACCTTCATAAACCGCTTCAAAGACTGAGTTTTGAACTCTGAGGGATAAAGCGATTTCCTCAGGCTCCATTCCATACATTTGGCTTTTAATGTGGCGAGAAAATAGCCATGCGCCCAGTGAGGAGCAGAACAAGATGCATAAAAGTGCGAAGAAGAAAGGCGTGGAGTAACGTAATAGCCAATGACTAACGGTATCAACTAGGTATCCGACCGATACAATGCCAATGATTTCTCCGGTGTGGGAAAATATAGGTGATTTACCCCGTATGGAGAGCCCTAAACTGCCTTTTTGTATAGAGTAGTAGTGTATGCCTTGTTTTAAAGCCCGCTTGTTGTCGCCGCCTTCCATTGGGTGACCAATTTTTGCGCTGTTTGGATGGGAAAGTCGTATTCCATTACGGTCACCTACGACAATAAAACTCGCATCTGATATTGCCCGCAGACGTTTTAGTTGTTGTTGAATGCTTGAGGCATCGAGCGAAGCAACGGCTTCGATGAGCTGAGGGTCACTTGATATTTCTCTTGCTTGAACAATCGCACGTGTGCTCACTTGATGATTCAGTGTCTCTGAGAGGATGTAGTGAAAATAACTAGCGATTAAAATCAATTGAAATGAAATAACAACAAAAAGTAATGCCCAGACACGTTGTCTAAATGAAAGGTTTTTGCATAAATATTGGTGTAGGGTACGGTCTAGCATTGAATGTTAACTTCTTATTAATTAAAGAGTAAATTAACAGATGGGATAAGTGAGAGACCTGATCGAGATCTATAGGATTATCAATTCAGGCCTCATTATTTATGATAGATGTCTATCCGATCACATATTTGATCATTACACCTGCGGCAACAGCAGAGCCGATGACACCCGCTACGTTAGGACCCATGGCGTGCATCAGTAGGAAGTTCTGTGGATTCGCTTCAAGTCCCACTTTATTCGATACCCTAGCGGCCATCGGCACTGCTGAAACGCCAGCGGAACCGATCAATGGGTTAACTTTCTGAGTCACAAATTTATTCATCAGTTTTGCCATAAGTACGCCTGCGATGGTGCCAATACAGAAAGCAACAATACCAAGTGCGAGAATGCCAATGGTTTGTGGCTGCAGGAACTTATCTGCGACGAGTTTAGAACCAACAGAGAGCCCCAAAAAGATGGTGACGATATTGATCAGAGCGTTCTGTGCTGTGTCTGATAGTCGCTCTACAACACCACATTCGCGCATTAAGTTACCGAAACAGAACATACCAAGCAGAGGGGTAGCTGAAGGTAGAAGCATCGCAATAAGAATGAGCAAAAGTAGCGGGAAGCAAATCTTCTCTAATTTGCCGATCTTTCTTAATTGTTGCATCGTAATCTGACGTTCAGACTCGGTGGTAAGCGCACGCATAATTGGTGGTTGTACGAGTGGAACTAACGCCATGTATGAGTATGCTGCAACGGCAATAGCTCCGAGTAATTCAGGTGCTAGCATACTGGATACGTAGATAGCCGTTGGGCCATCAGCTCCCCCAATAATACCTATCGCGGCTGCTTGTGCGACGCTGAAGTCCATTAGACCTAAAGAGCTCAAGCCTAGTGCACCTAAAACGGTGGCAAAAATACCGAACTGTGCAGCTGCACCAAGTAACAACATTTTTGGGTTTGCGAGTAACGGACCAAAATCCGTCATTGCACCTACGCCCATAAAAATGATCAGTGGGCCGACACCAGAAGCGATAACGATGCTATAGAACACGTACAACATACCATCAGAATACTGATAGTCTTGAGCGATCGAACTGATATGTGCTAACTGAGTGGGGGTAGCACTTAGTAAAGCTGTTTTGATTTCCGATGCAGAATCGGTCGTGATGTTTAAAATAGAACCCAAGGCATGCATCACTTCTGGCTTCGCTGCATGCAGAGCATTTTCTACAGCGGAAAGTGCCAATCCTGCATCGGGAAGGTTAGCAAGAATGCCACCAAACCCAATGGGAACAAGTAGTAATGGCTCAAATTGTTTGACGATTGCCAAGTAGAGCAAGATTAGCCCGATGATAAGCATAACTGCTTGACCCCATTGGAGGTGAAGCAAGCCGAAATCATTGATTAACGCTAAAACATTTTCCATTTAGTTGCAGCTCCTTTACGCTAAGTAAAGTAGAGGTACGCCTACGTCGACGGCATCTCCTTCGGATACTTCGATGCTAGAAATCGTACCAGCGCGGGGAGCGCGAACTTCCGTTTCCATTTTCATTGCTTCTAAAATAAGCACCACTTGCCCTTCTTCTACGGCGTCACCTGGCTTAGCATGAATTTTCCAAATATTACCTGCCAGAGGAGCATCCATAGATTCCGTCGCTTGGTTGCTGACTTCTTTTACAGGTTGGGCTGCTGGCGCTGCAGTTAGCGTTTGAACTTCGCCGCCTTCGTCGACTTGAACAACATAACTTTGCTGATTCACAGTAATGGTGTACACGCAGCTTTCTTGAGGGGATGTCATCTTTTTCTTCTCTTGTTTGTTTGAGATGGTTGCGTCTTGATTTGGTGCAGGTTCGAATGCGTCTGGGTTGTGTCTATTTTCTAGATACTTCCAACCGACTTGTGGGAAGAGGGCGATGGTCAATACATCATCAATCGCATTGTCACTAAGCTTGATATCTTTTGCTTTAGCCTGTGTGAGTACCTCACTTTCAAGTTGCTCCATTTCCGGCTCTAGTTTGTCTGCAGGTCGACATGTAATTGGAAGGCTATCTTCAAGGACGCGTTTTTGTAAATCTGTATCGACCGGTGCTGGTGTTCTTCCGTATTCGCCCTTTAGCACGCCTGCGGTTTCTTTCGTAATGCTTTTGTAGCGCTCACCCATCAGAACGTTAATCACCGCCTGAGTGCCGACAATTTGTGAGGTAGGCGTAACAAGAGGAATATACCCTAGCTCTTTTCTTACGATTGGGATCTCTTTTAGCACCTCGTCGAACTTGTCTGCCGCATTTTGCTGCTTAAGTTGGCTTTCCATATTGGTCAGCATGCCGCCTGGTACTTGGGCGACAATGATGCGCGAGTCTGAGCCTTTTAATTGGCCTTCAAATGATGCGTATTTTTTACGGACTTCTCTGAAGTAGGCGGCAATGTTCTCTAAAGCTGAGATATCGAGCCCGGTGTCATATCCGGTATTTTGTAGCGTTGCTACAATCGATTCGGTAGCGGGATGTCCGTATGTGCCACTCATGGAAGAGATCGCAGTATCGATTCGGTCAACGCCAGCCTCAATGGCTTTTAATAGCGTCATGTCGGCCATACCTGCTGTGGCGTGGCAATGAAGATGTAAGTCCACATCGACTTGTTTCTTCAGTGTTGACACTAATTCCTCAGCTTGAAATGGCGTTAAAATACCTGCCATATCTTTGATTGCAATGGAGTCGACGCCTAATTCGGTGAGCTCCTGGGCGATATCAACCCAAGTTTGCATGTTGTGAACAGGGCTCTCGGTATAGCAGAGCGTACCTTGTGCATGCGCACCTTGTTTTTTGACTGCGGCGATGGCTTGTTGCATATTTCGAGGATCGTTCATCGCGTCAAACACACGGAATACATCCATACCATTTACTACAGAACGCTCGATAAACTTATCAACGACGTCATCGGCATAATGACGATAACCAAGGAGGTTCTGTCCTCTCAATAGCATTTGTAGAGGCGTTTTCGGCATGGCGCTTTTAAGTTCTCGTAATCGCTCCCATGGGTCCTCACCCAAAAATCTAATACAGCTATCAAAAGTTGCACCACCCCAACATTCTAGGGACCAGTAGCCAACGTTATCTAACTGCTCTGCCACGGGTAACATGTCATCGAGGCGTAGTCGAGTTGCAAATAGAGATTGGTGAGCGTCGCGTAATACTACGTCAGTAATACCAATACGTTTGGTTGAATCAGACATTGATTTTCCTCTTACAAAGAGCGTTGTTGAACTTTTTTGTGATGAATAGCAGCGGCAATAACGGCAACAAGATGATGATCCGTTTTGGGAGTTGGTGCTACGTTTTTGGGTTGGGGACTGGTTGTGGTTTCAAATCGAACCAAAAAATTGGACATTGCTTTAACGGCAAAAACCAAAAAAACGAGAAAAGTGAAGACAAAACCCATACCCAAGGTCATTAAGTTCAAGCCTTCTGTAAATAAATTTACTTCCATTAAAGTCTCTCAATAAAAAATAAAGAGCAAAGACAACCTTTGCTCTTTAAAGTGAAAACGTACCTACGCACCTAGCATGCCGAATACAACACTTGCGATAACCAGTACGATGCCGCCACCTAGACGAGATGAAATCTGTGCGTAAGATAGTAGGCTCATACGGTTACAAGCAGCCATAACTTCCAGGTCGCCAGAACCGCCACGGTTAGCCATACATAGACCTGCAGTGATAGATGATTCAATTGGGTAAAAGCCCATAAACCAACCACCAATTGCACCACCAAAAACAGCACCCAGAACAACCAGGCTTGCAATGATGACGTTAGTGAAAGTCAGTGCATTGATGATTTCACCAAGATCCGTGTAGGCAATACCCACACCAACCATAAGCACCCAAAGCAACTGCTTAGAGAAGAAGGTAGACAAGCGTTTCGCGCCTTCTTTAATTTCTTCAGAACAGACACCACTAGCATTTATGATGGCAACGATGATCACCATGTAAGCAAAGGTGTGGATTTTTACATCACCAAAGCCCGGTAGAATGTCTTTTGAAAGCGCATTTGAGAATGTGTAAACACACGCCGCTAGCATTAGGCCGATAGCAATTTCACGAGGCGTGATTTTTGGTGTCTCTAGTTCTTCGACATCAAAAGTCGCTTTTCTCAGTAGCTCACCATTACCAGTTAGAGAAGGGAACTTCTCACCAACGTTGTTAAGTACTGCCGCCGCAACGATAGCGACGATGTTAGCGATTGTTAGAATTGCAATCGCGATAGAGTAGTACTGTTCTTTTGAGCCACCTGTTACAGACTCGTAGATTTCTGATAGTGGGATAGCACCAGCGCCGTTACCACCGCCCATGATTGGCAATACATAAAGCATCATAATTTGGTCAACTGGGATACCAAACAATAGACCGCCTACAACGCCCAGGACAGAAGCACCAGCAACAGCCGCAAGAATGGTTGGAATATAACCAACTAAAGACTTGAGCAGTAATTTACGGTTTACCGCTAAAATCGAGCCAGTAATTAATACCGCAATGAAGAGATCTAAAAAGTCAGTATCTTTCATTACTGAAGTAACGGTATCAATCTCATTTTGTGTTAATAACCCAACATGGACAAACCATGCAGCGACCAAGAAAATCATTACTGGTGCGCCACCGATATATTTATTGAATATTGGTAATCGTTTGCCAATTTCACCAAAAAGCGCACCGACTACAAACATGAAAGCGAAACCACCTACAATATTATTTGGGATAGTGTCGGTTAAATGTGCAATTAGAATTATCGCAAGAGTAAGTGCGTATAAAGGTAACGGTAATCCAAATATTCTAACTTGTGATAACAAGTTATCTCCTGGACTTTTAGTTGTAGATATAGAGATAGTTTTTGAGTTCATCTTTATTATTCCATGTTAATTTAACGTGGATATTTTAAAATTATATTACTTATTTTAACTGTGATAGTGATCGTTTAAATTTGTGGAGTATAGTTAACTTATGATTTTAATGTTTTTAATTATTAAAAGTCATTACATATCAATAACTTGTTCAATTAAGTTCATTAAATTCATAAATTACTTTTAAGGGAATGAAATAAGCGAAGTCGGTCATTATTTTTAAATCTAATGTGGTGCAATATGAACCCATCACGAAAGAGGATTATGACAATGTTTGACACTTATTCATTTAGTCGAGTTAATAGAAACCATCATGAAAAATTCATTGCGGTAACTGAATTTTTGACTCGTTTCGAACTGGATGTTGACTCCGATGTTGAACGCTTTGTTGTAGCAAAGTCTAATGAACAAATTATTGCTTGTGGTGGACTTGCTGGCTCAATCTTGAAATCGATTGCTATTGATCCTGCATTACATGGAACGGGTTTCTCACTTAATTTAATGACCGAATTGACGGCGATGGCTTATGAAATGGGCAGATTTGATCTATTTCTATTTACCAAGCCAGAAAATGCAAAGTTATTCCGAGATTCTGGATTTTTCCCAATCGCTACTGCAGAAGATAAATTAGTATTGATGGAAAATGGTCAATCTAATTTAAGAAATTATACAAGAAGGTTAAAGAGACGTAAAAAAGAAGGCAATAAGATAGGAAGTATTGTTATGAACGCAAATCCTTTCACTCTTGGGCATCAATACTTAATTGAGACTGCCGCTTTAAATTGTGACTGGCTACACCTTTTTGTTGTTGGCGAAGAAGGTAATGATTTTTCCTATAATGACCGGGTAAATATGATTTCTAATGGGACTAAGCATATTCCTAATATTACTATTCACCCAGGTTCAAAATATATCATCTCTAAAGCAACATTCCCTACTTATTTTATCAAAGATGAAGGGGTGATTGATTTTTGCCATACTGCAATCGATTTGAATATTTTCCGAAAATATATTGCTCCTGCATTAGGTGTTACTCATCGATTTGTCGGGACAGAGCCTGATTGTCTTGTGACGAATTACTATAACCAACAGATGAAACATTGGTTAACTACGGATGATTTAAATACTCCGAGAGTGGAGGTTATAGAAATTGAACGTAAATGCTTGTCAGGGATTCCTATTTCCGCCTCAACAGTACGAGCTTTACTAGCTCAGGGGGAATATAACTTACTAACAAAATTCTTACCCCAAACTTCAGTAGATTACTTAAAACAAAATACTTCGTTAAAGACGTGTCGTATTGAAGAAATTGCGGCTGCGTAGCAGTCAGTTTAATTTTTAACCAACGTGTTAAAGGTCTATAGATGAAAATAACAACTCCCGCTTTTGCAGGAACACTTGAATCAAGTGACTTGCAGGTTCGTATCTCCCCCAACCCTGAAGGTGATCTCGATATTGTGATTGATAGCACCGTGTACAAGCAGTTTGGCAAGGCCATAGAGCTGCTAGTTCGTGACGTACTTAACTCCTTCGGAGTGTCTTCTGCCATTGTAGAGATCGAAGATAAAGGCGCACTGGATTGTGTAATTAAAGCTCGCGTACAAGCAGCGATACTTCGTGCAACTGAAAGCGATAGAATTGAATGGGGCAAATTATCATGAGTAAATTACGTCGTAGCATGTTGTTTGTGCCAGGTGCTAATGCAGCTATGTTGAGTAACACCTTTATTTACCAGCCAGATACGATCATGTTTGACCTGGAAGATTCGGTAGCACTGCGAGAGAAAGATACGGCTCGTATGCTTGTTTTCAACGCCTTACAACATCCTTTGTATCAAGATATTGAGAAAGTGGTACGCGTTAACCCGTTGGACTCGGAGTTTGGCCTTAAAGACCTTCATGCCGTTGTGCGTGCTGGTGTTGATGTTGTTCGTTTACCAAAAACAGACAGTGCTGAAGATGTCTTAGAAATGGAGAACTGCATTAAAGACATTGAGCGCGTATGTGGCCGAGAAGTCGGCAGCACGAAAATGATGGCGGCGATCGAGAGCGCTAAAGGGGTGAATAATGCGGTTGAAATCGCTCAATCTTCATCACGTTTAATAGGCATCGCACTAGGTGCCGAAGATTATGTCAGAGATCTAAAAACTCAGAGAACTCCTCACGGAACGGAGCTTCTTTTTGCTCGTTGTTCCATTCTTCAAGCGGCACGTGCGGCAGGCATCATGGCGTTTGATACTGTCTATTCTGATGCAAATAATGAGGAAGGATTCCTACGTGAAGCTGAGCATATCAAAGAGCTTGGTTTTGATGGCAAATCACTGATTAACCCTCGTCAAATTGAGCTACTGCACAATGTTTTCGCTCCTACCCAAAAAGAAGTCGATTATGCGATTCAAGTGATTGAGGCCGCCGAAGAAGCTCAAGAGCAAGGACTTGGCGTGGTTTCTCTAAACGGCAAAATGGTGGATGGGCCAATTATCGAGCGTGCTCGTTGGACATTACAAAAAGCACAATCTGGTATTAAAGAGTAGGGCGAGACAATGAAAGATATGGAATCAAACGCAACAACACTGTTGCCAGAAGCAATGCGTCTGTTTACAGACGCGAACACGCTAACCCCGCACCTGAATGATATTGAGTCAAAATTGTCTCGTAAACTTAAACCAAATTTAAAGCAAGCGATACTCGATTCTGGCCTGAAAGACGGAATGACGATTTCCTTCCATCATGCTTTCCGAGGCGGAGACAAGGTCGTCAATTTAGTTTTGGATATGATCGCATCGATGGGCTTCAAGAACCTTACCTTAGCGTCTAGCTCTCTTACGGGCATCCATTCTCCGATCGTTGGGCACATTAAGAATGGTGTGGTGACCAAGATTTATACGTCTGGTATTCGAGGAGAACTCGGTGAAGCCATTTCAAATGGATTGCTAAAAGAACCTGTTCACATTCACTCTCATGGCGGACGTGTTCATCTGGTTAAAAGTGGTGAGCTGAAGATTGATGTCGCATTTATTGGCGTACCTTGTAGTGATGAGTTTGGTAATGCGAATGGTATGCATGGTAAGTCGCGCTGTGGCTCGCTTGGATACGCAAAAATTGACGCGCAACACGCAAACAAAGTAATCATGCTGACCGAATCTTTGGTTGGTTACCCAAATCATCCGGCATCAATTTCCCAAGATAGCGTTGATGCAGTCGTGCAGGTTGAAGAGGTCGGTGACGCGAGCAAAATTGGCGGGGGAGAAACACGTTTAACCAGTAACCCACGCGAACTCTTGATTGCGAAACGTGCTGCGGATGTGATCATCAATTCTGGCTATTTTAAGCAAAACTTCACTTTGCAGACAGGCTCTGGTGGTGCGTCTTTAGCGGTGACTCGCTTCCTAGAAAATAGCATGGAAAAAAATGGTATTACCGCGGAGTTTGGTTTGGGTGGCATTACGTCGACGATGGTGGCAATGCATGAGAAGGGTCTAATCCGAAACTTACTGGACGTTCAGTGTTTTGATGCAGGCGCTGCTGATTCACTCTCTCGAAACCCGAACCACATTGAGATTTCAGCCAACGAATATGCAAACCCGTCTTCTAAGGGGGCGGTCGTTGACCGATTAGATGTTGTGATTCTTAGCGCGTTAGAAATCGATGTTAATTTTAACGTGAACGTCATTACTGGTTCAGACGGTGTTGTACGAGGAGCGTCAGGTGGTCACTGTGATGCCGCAGCAGGCGCTAGCCTTTCTGTCATTGTTGCCCCTTTGGTTCGAGGTCGTATTCCTACCGTTGTTAATCAAGTGCTCAATGTTGTGACTCCAGGACAATCTATTGATGTGTTGGTGACAGATCACGGCATTGCGGTTAACCCTCGCAGACCAGAGATTCGAGAGCGTTTATTGGAAGCTGGTCTTCCTGTAATGGATATTGAAACGCTGGTATCAAGAGCGGAATCGCTAACGGGTAAAGCTGAACCAATTGAGTATGACGAACAAATCGTTGGTTACATTCGTTATAGAGATGGGTCTGTCATTGATGTCATTCGCAAGGTTAAATCTGAATGAGCATCTGCGATGGGCTGAGCGTTGGTCTTTCAGAAGTTTTGGCCAACAAAGAAGCTCGTGTAACACGACAAGGAGAGTGGCTTAAACGCCACTCCCTTCCTCTGGTGTCGTTCTCCGTTAATATGCCCGGCCCACATAAAATGACGGAATGCACGAAGAATATATTTGATCAAGGCGTCCAAGCGGTTAGCGAAGTCTGCATTAAAAATGGTTGGGCTATTGAGGGCCGACAAGTATTACTTCAACCGACTGGCCCAGAAGCTATTTTTGCTGTCAAAGCTCCCAGTGCGATGTCGTTAAAACGCGTAATGATCGATATTGAAAAACAGCATCACCTGGGAAGAATTATGGACTTGGATGTCATTGATATTAATGGCCAGTCAATATCCCGAAAATCACAGGGTATGAATTGGAGAAAGTGCTTCATTTGCGATGAATACGCAGCAGTGTGTTCTCGAACTCGAAAGCATGATCTTAACCAGTTAGTAACTCATATAGAGGCGATGGTGCGCCATGACTAATGTTGCTCTCAAATTGCTCCTTGATAATGAAATTGGCAGTATTCCTAGTTATCCGAATCAAACCGCAATTCGAATCAATCTATTCTCTTTAGTTGCAGAGCTTGCTTACCACGCAATGTTGGTGGAAGTGCACCTGTCGCCGAAGCCAGGACTTGTCGATCTGATTAACAATGGAGCGCATGCTGATATGGATGTTTCATTGTTTGAAGGGAGTGCGAGCGCAATTCGACCTTATCTGTTCGACTTTCTTAAGGCTGGTTTAAAACACTCCGAGTTTTCAGCAGACACACTCCTCGATTCACTTCGTCCAATAGGTATTGCAGCAGAAAAAGCGATGTTTGAAGCAACCAATGGCGTGAACACTCATAAAGGTATGATTTTCGCGCTAGGGTTGGTGTGCGGGGCTGTAGGTTGGTTGAAGGGGAAAGGAATAGCCATTGACTCAATTCATATTAGCCAAGTGATTAAACGCTGTAGTGCTTTGTTAGTTTCGCGTGAACTCAAAACCAAGAATACAGAAACAGAAACGCACGGAGAAAGATTATACCGTGAGTTCGGATTGACTGGTGCGAGGGGGGAAGCAGCATCTGGATATCAAACTGTTTTGACCCATAGCTTACCCGCTTATCAAAGTGCTTTGCTGAAAGGTGCGTCCGCGGAGCAAGCACTGTGGCAATCGCTGCTCACTTTAATGGCAAATAACGAAGATACTAATGTCGTCTCTCGCGGTGGCATGCACGGGTTACGCTATGTACAGAATTATGCGTCAAAGTTACTCAAACAAGGCGGTTGGCATGATAACTACCTGGAAGAAAAGTTACTCCAATTTGACCGAGATCTCATTGCTCGTCACTTAAGCCCAGGAGGCAGTGCGGATCTTTTGGCGATAACTTGGCTACTTGCCGAGATTGATGAGCTGACAAAATACAGCGTTTCTAACAACAAAAAATAATAGGAAAAATTGAAACAATGCAAGACTTTGAAAATGTGATGGTTTTAGGTGTCGCAGGTAACTTCGCAGGGCATTTACAACAAGCTGGAGAAGCAGACGATTTTGCTGCACACGGTGACGGGGATATTAACAAGCCACAAGCTCTGTTCCCGATTTATGTGCCGTCGATTAACCACTCGTATCTGGCGACGTACCCTCTTAGTCATAGTGTGACTAAACTGCCTAATGACATAAATAATTTACAAATTGAACCAGAGGTCGTTTTACTTTGTGATGTGAGTTATCACGAGGGTAAAGTGTCAAAAGTCACGCCGACTCATTTTGGTGCTTTTAATGATTGCTCAATTAGGCGACCAAATGCAAAGAAAATCAGTGAAAAGAAAAACTGGGGAGAGGAGTCAAAGGGCATCGCTGAGAATTTACTGCCGCTGGGTAGCTTGGTGCCTGGAAGTGAGATTGACCGTTTCAGAATTGCAAGCTTCCACAAAAGAAACGGGGAAGTATTTGCCTATGGAGAGGATTGTTCGGTAAGCGAATACACTTATTTTTATTGCCAACTTTTAGATTGGATTCGTGACCAAATGAACCACCAGACCGATTTAGGTCCAATGGAAAATATCCATGCATTGTTAGGGCAAGCAAACTTTCCAAATCAGATCCTCGTCGCGATTGGCGCAACTCGTTATACCGCATACGGGGAAGAACACTTTCTTGAGCGAGGAGACGTCAGTATGGTCGCTGTGTATGACAGCACGGTTTATGAACCAAATGATATTTCGGCAATGGCTCAAAAAGGGAAATTTGAGTCTGACAGGTTGTCTCATGTTGTTCAATGTGTCTCATAATTTTTAAATAGTTTCACCACTCCCCCTTAACTCAAAGAGCAGCTTTCCGTACTGCTCTTTTTTTGATCGGATTAAAGGTCAAAGGTTATCCCAATACCGTTCACTAATCCCAACTTAATACCGTCCAGTTTGGCTGATTCGCATGCTCTCGCAGGCGAGGGCATGGGTTGACTAAATAGGCATAGTCAGCGTGCTGACAAAGCGGTAAGTCGTTGATTGAATCCGTATAAAAATGAATTTCTGAGAACAATTCTGGCTGTGCTTCTAGCCATTGCTGCAGTCTGGTGACTTTACCTTCTCGATAGCTAGGTATGCCCGAAATTTCAGCGCTGTAAGTGCCTTTTTGTTCAATCAAGTCTATTCCCAATGACGTTGGGATTCCCAAACGTTGGCCTACCGCTTCGACTAAGAAAGTCACGCTCGCGGAAATGATCACCATATCAATGCCATCTCGGGAAAGCTGTTCGATCAAGGTTTTGGACTGCTTAAACTGCTTGGGTAGAATCTGTTTGTCCACGCACTCTGCAACTAACATTTTTACTTGTTCAATAGGCATGTCGGAAAGTGGTGCCATGCAAAACTCAAGGTAGTCTTCCATGTCCATTTTTCCCTCAGCGTAGAGCTTCATGAGGCGTTGATCTTCTTCGATAAAGTTAGGCTCTGTCGCAATGCCTTTCTCGACCAAAAATGCGTTCCAAATCATTGCACAGTCTGCGTTGATTAAGGTTTCGTCCATATCAAAAACATACAAAGGTTTGGACATATTAAGCTCTCACTGGTTGAATTTCGTTTAGATTAAAGAGTAGTTCTAACTGTCTGCCATTTGCTAATAGTCGCTCAGATGAACGGTTGAGTAAATCAACGGTGAGTTCGCACTCGTTAACCTCCACCTGATAGCGAATTACATTACCCAGCAACTGGTGATTTTTGATGATACCGTTTTGTGGTGCGGAAATGTGGTTACCATACTGACGGCCTTGCTCTCTGACATATATAGATTCAGGGCGAATAGCCACTTTGCTTTGCGTATCGATATTAAAAAGCTGTTTGGCGTGGTCGGCTTCCACCAGGTTGTAGTGTCCCATAAAACCGGCAACAAACTCGTTGGCTGGTTGCGTGTAAATCTCTTCGGGTGTACCAGCCTGAACGATTTCCCCTTTATTCATCAGGAAGATACGATCAGACATGATCATGGCTTCTTCCTGATCATGAGTAACGAAGATCGTGGTCAGGTTCATTTCTTTCTGGATGTCGCGAATTTGCTGACGAAGGTGCTTACGGATTTTGGCATCGAGAGCTGACAAAGGTTCGTCGAGGAGTAAAATTCGCGGCTTCACCACTAAGGCGCGTGCCAATGCGACACGCTGACGTTGCCCGCCGGAAAGTTGATGCGGGTACTGTTTTTCTTTGCCTTTCAGGTCAACCAGCTCAATCACTTTCGCCACTTCACGCTGAATGAAGTCAGCGTCTAGTCTTTTCATTTTCAGGCCAAACGCAATGTTGCCCTCCACCGTCATATTGGGAAACAGAGCATAAGACTGAAACACCATGCCAATGCCACGCTCCTGCGGTACTTGGTGGGTGATGTCCTCTCCGTTAACCGAAATGGTGCCACCATCAACAGGGTTAAGCCCTGCCAGGCTGCGAAGAAGAGTGGATTTACCACAACCACTAGGGCCAAGCAGAGTAATAAACTCGCCCTGTTCAATGCTGAATTGGATGTCTTCAAAGACCGTATTGTCACCAAAACGTTTGGTCAGGTTTTTTGCGGTTACGTAGCTCATGATTTAGCGCCTCGACTGAAACGACTTGCTAGCCAAGTCAGTAAGAAAATAAACAGGAAATAGGTCATGACCAGTGCAGACGTAAAGTGTCCGCTTGTCTGACGCATGTTGTACAAATAGATTTGCAGGGTTTCATAGCGTGTGCCAACAAGAATATTGGCAAATACAAATTCACCGAGCAGAAAGGAGAAAGAGAGAAACAGCGACGCCATTAAGCCTTTCTTCAAGTTTGGCAAAATGATCAGCAAAAACGCTTTGGTTGTGCTTGCGCCAAGTAAATGCGCTGCGTCCATCAAGTCATGCAAATTGATTGCCTCAAAGCTGTTTGAAATCGCTCGATACATGAAAGGTAAAGCGATCGTGAAATAAGTGCCAATCAGAATCCACGGAGTGCCAATTAAGGAAATATCGCTGTTGGCATAAAGTTGCAGCAGGCCAACCGACGACACCACCGGCGGTACAGCAAACGGAAGCAAGATTAGAATGTTCATCAGCTTGTCGAGTTTTGGGAAGTAGTAAAACACCACAAAAATCGCAGGCAGAATCAGAACAACGCTCAATACCAGAGCAGAAATACAAATAAACAGAGAACGACCAAAAGCTTGCAGGAAGCGCGGGTCGGTCAACAGTTTGATGTACCAATCCAGCGTAAATCCGTCCGGTAGAATGGTCGCTCCCCAGCGGGACGAGAGCGAATAAACGAAGGTCGCAATGATTGGGACCAACATAATACCAACAATGGAGTACACCACCGTTTTGTGGAAGCGCGTATTAATGTTTTGCATTAGCTTCTACCTGCGTAGCTCTTAGTAATCAGCCATTGGTTAATCACAGTGATAAAGGCCAGCATCGCCATCAAAATAACCGAGATTGCGGCGGCGAGATTGGGCTCAAGGAACAAATCGCCCGAGACTAAGCTCGCAATGCGAATGGTGATGAGGTTGTAGTTACCGGAAGTTAACGCATACACACTGGCATAAGCGCCAATGGCATTTGCGATCAGGATGATAAACGTGCCCAACAGAGCAGGAGAAAGCACGGGTAAGGCGATGCGTATCCAGTATTGTGATGTCTTTGCCCCAAGTAGTGCGGCGGCCGCTTGCCAATCGTCACTTAAGGCATCGAATGCAGGGTAGAGCAACAGTACTGCCAACGGGATCTGGAAGTAGATGTAAATTGCCATCAATCCCCATTTTCCATAAAGGTCAAAATCGCCGAGCAGACCGTATTGCTTAAGCAATAACGTGACCGCACCGTTAGTGCCCAAAATGATGATGAACGCGAACGCCAGAGGGACGCCTGCAAAGTTGCTGCTCATGTTGGTGAAGGCAATCACACCGTCGCGGATTTTTGAATCGACACGACGTAACGAAGAAACCAGTACGGTTGCAACCAGTAAACCAGCAATACTCGACCAAAATGAGAGCCACAAGCTATTGCCGAAGGCTTGCATCATGAAAGTTGAACCAAACACTTCCAGATAGTTGTCGAACGCGAACTCTTCGTCGTAAATAAAGCTGTTAATCAGCACCCAAACAATTGGTGCAAGCTGAAACAGGTAGAAAAACAGAGCGAAAGGGGCAAGCCACAATGCAGGCTTACTCCTTTTTAACCAACAACTTATGCGACGCTGTTTCGCGCTTACGTTGTTTGATGTTGATGAGATGGCAGAACTGCTCATAGTGCTAACAATTCCTGAGTGTAAGGTTTTGAGTGATCAAGGTTGAGAAGCTGGCAAACCGAGCCACAAATCTCAGTTTGTTTCACGTGGCATTCTTGGTGGGTGAACATATCGCCAATCACAAACAGTGGAACTTCTCTTTCTTCTGGCAGGATGCCGCCATGAGATAAATCGTTGTTCATGCCATGATCGCTGGTCACAATGATCTGGTAACCATCAGCAAGCCACTGATCGATGTAGTTGGAAAGAATGATGTCTGCGCCACGCGCACAATTGCGGTATTGACGAGAATCTAAGCCGAATTTATGGCCTAAATCATCAATGTTCATTGGGTGAATCAGCAAGAAATCCGGCTGATGCGCACGGCGTAAATGCTCGGCATCCAGAAACAGTGCTTCATCAGGGTACTGGTCCCAGTGATAAAAATAGCCATGTTGGATATTCAGTGTTTCATCATTGGTGAAGCGGTCGCGCACAGCGTTATACGGGGCGCGATTATAAAGCTCGCTCACCCAGTGATATGCCGCTGCTGCTGTCACTTTTCCCTGAGATTTTGCCAGACTGAAGATTGAATCCTGATTCGACAAACGAACGATATTGTTGTTGACGATGCCGCTATCAACCGGACGGACACCGGTTAGGATGCACTCATAAAGTGGGCGGGACATCGAAGGCAGTTCACATTGAACCGGATACAGTGTTGCACGTTGTTGTTCTAAAAGACCGTTTAGGTAGCCCATACAATCACGGGCTACCTGATAGTTCAGTCCATCTAGAACAACAAGGATAACCTTATTGCTCATGATATTTTCTCGTTACTTCTTAGGAGAGGGTATTGCTTAGTATTACTGCTGATGAATCAGTACGTTCTCTTGCCATTGGCGCGGTAGCTTACGTGCTGATTTTTC
The DNA here is from genome assembly GCF_921292965.1 of Allocatenococcus thiocycli. NCBI lineage: Bacteria > Pseudomonadati > Pseudomonadota > Gammaproteobacteria > Vibrionales > Vibrionaceae > Allocatenococcus > Allocatenococcus thiocycli. The sequence goes on along the minus strand of NZ_CAKLCK010000039.1, from coordinate 99,875 downwards.
CCACGCAGAGAAGTCCGTAACCGGTTTAGCATTCGTGTACTGGTCGTTCGAGATCAACTTGTCCTGAATGGATTTTGGTAGAGTGATGTTGCTGCGAATCGGACGTGCATAACCTTCTGCAAGGTTGATCTGGCCTTGGTCACTAAAGATGTATTCACGTGCTAGCTTCGCTGCATTTGGGTTTTTCGCGTATTTGTTGATGATGGTTGTGTAGCCCGAAATCACAGAGCCGTCTTGAGGAATGTTGACACTAAATTGCTCGCGGTCAATTTGGTCACGGTAGTTAAGTGCGTTGAAATCCCACAGGATAGCCACTTCGACTTCACCTTTTTCAAGGTTTGCGATGCTTGGATCCGTAAACGACAAACGACCTTGTTTAGCTAATTTTGCAAAATACTCGATAGCTGGTGTTAAGTTTGACTCGTCACCACCATGCGCAAAGGCTGCCGCAAGTATCGCATTGTTAGCTTGAGCTGCCACACCGACATCGCCTACCGTTACTTTGTAGTCGCCTTTTAGCAGGTCATCCCAAGTTTTTGGCGCGTTTTTCACCAGATTATTGTTTGAGATGAAAGAAATTGTGCCTGTGTAAGCCAGTGCCCAGTGACCATCTTTGTCTTTTGCCCAATCAGGGATGTCGTTCCAAGTGGTTGGCTTATATGGCTGCGTTACCCCTTTTTTCACTGCTACTCGCGCAAAGGCAAAACCCACATCACCAATGTCTGCGGTCGCATTTTTCTTCTCAGCTTCGAATTTAGCGATCTCCTGAGCAGAGCTCATGTCCGTATCCTGGTGCTTCAAACCGTAGTTTGATTGCAAGTCCGTCCATGTGTCTTTCCAGTTTGCCCAACTACCAGGCATACCCACACTGTAAACTGCGCCTTCTTTTTGAGCAGCTTTTACCAATGTGTCTAGGTTGGCGTCTTTTTCTTGTGTTGCGGAAAACGCAGAGGTAGATAGTGTTGCTGCAATCAGAGTGGCTGATGCTACAGCGGAACGGCTAAGCAAAGTTTTCATTGTCTCCATCCTTCTGGACTAGGTCAGTAAGTTCGATTGTTATCCTATGGATGGAATGTGACGTTTTCGCGCAGATAATTTGACAGTTATGCTGAATTTCTATGGCAGTTATATTTCATCTGAACACAAGTTAACCAGTTGTTAGTTGTCATATTTCTGTTATCCAACTGACCTATCTTGTTCATCAAACAATCTATGGACTAGATCAGAGAATGAACATTTTGGGCTCCGCTTACTCGGGGAAACAGTCAGGTACGCAACTGGGAAAAATCAAAGCGACGCTTCGTGAACAAATTCATTCAGGCGTTATCGTACAAGGGCAAAAGTTACCGTCGGAACGAGAGTTGAGTGAGCTTTTTTCGACGACTAGAATCACCATTAAGGATGTTTTAGTTTCGTTAGAAACTGAGGGAATCATCTACCGGGAGGAGCGTAGAGGATGGTATGTTTCTCCACCAAGAGTCTGTTATAACCCCTTATCTCGCTCTCACTTTCATCAAATGGTTCGTGAACAGAATCGGATTGCTGAAACTAAATTAATTAACGTCCGGAGTGAGATGGCATCTGGTGAGTATGCCAAGGTATTAGAAGTCGAGCAGATCACGCCGACTTATATTATCGAGCGATTACGTCATATTGATGGCCGCGCGGTGCTGTTTGTAGAAAATGTCCTGAAAGCGGAATTGTTTGAGGGAATCTTATCGGAAAACCTGACCATGTCACTGACGGGTATCTATCGAGAAAAGTATGGGTTCGAAACGAAACGCTCTCGATTTGATGTGATTCCGACTTCAGCCCCTGCTCATGTTGCAAAACCACTGAATCTGGCTGAAGGGCAGCCTGTTCTTAAGATCTGTCGGGTAAACTACAACCAATATGGGGAGTTGATGGACTGTGAACTGGAGTACTGGCGCCCGGATGCAGTCAGGATTCGCATTGATAGTGTGGGATAAGTGAGAGATTCCCGATAACTTTCACACCATTAGCGGGAATCATAACTTAAAGCGACTAAACCAAACCTTGCTCTTTCGCCATCTGCTTCGCAATACCTGGCGATTTCCAGATGCTTGGCAACAGAATGAAAGAGACTGGTACCGCTGTAATCACAATGAAAGATTGCAACGCGGAGATTCCACCTGACCCCATCGAGATCAGAGCAATCGCCACCAGGCCCATGATCAAGCCCCAGAATGAACGAATCACGGCATTTGGTTCTGTTGAGCCAGTCATTACAACGCTGATGGTGTACGTCATTGAGTCACCAGTGGTCACAATGAAGGTCGTGGTTAAAATTAGGAACAGCACCGAAATGAGCATCGGGAATGGCAGTTCTGATGTAATTGCCAGCAATACTGCGGGAAGATTGAAACCTTCGAAAGCAGATGAAATTACACCTGGATTGTCTAGCTCAAATGCCAGACCACTACCACCAACAATGCCGAACCAGAAGCAGGTAATGAGCGGTGCAGCAATGCTAATTGCCATGATCAACTGACGGATTGTGCGACCGCGAGAGATACGCGCAATAAAGATCGCCATCATTGGGCCATAACCAATAAACCAGCCCCAGAAGAAAACAGTCCACCAGCTTAACCAGTCTGCGTCACCACGGTAGAGTGCCATTGGAAAGAAGTTATCTACCAAACGGCCCATACCTTGAACATAGCCGTCGACAATAAACGTTGTTGGACCAACGAACAAAATATACCCAATTAAAATAACGGATAAGATGATGTTGTAACGACTAACAATTTGAATGCCTTTACTAACGCCACTTAGCGCGGAAAGGGTGTACATCAGAATGGCAGCAATGATCACCATGCTTTGCGTAAAAAAAGTATCTGGCAATCCAAACAGAGAATTCAGTGCGTAACTGATTTGCAGGCCAAGAAAACCAATAGGACCAATCGTGCCAGCGGCTACCGCGATAATACTGCACGCATCCGCTAGGTTACCAATCCAGCCGTTGATGGCTTTATCACCTAAAACCGGGTACAGCAGAGTACGAGGTTTTAGTGGTAGACCCTTGTCGTAGTGGAGATGCATCAAAACAATAGAGGAAAGGCCACCAAGGATTGCCCAGGCTAAGAAACCCCAATGCATAAAGGACTGAGATAACGCATTGATTGCGGCACTTTTGGGAGAGGCATCACCATAGAGTGGTGGAGCAGTAACGAAATGGGCGATAGGCTCTGCCGCTGCCCAAAAAACACCGCCACCAGCGAGTAGGGTGCAGAGTACAATCGATAGCCATTTGAAATTATCGATTTCTGGTTCCGCTAAACTTCCTAAACGTACATCACCTGTGCGTCCAAAAGCGAGAGCCAAACCAATTAAGAAATTGAGAAGAAGCAATACTTGCCAGTAAGCTCCGAAATATTTTGTGGCAAAGCCAAAGCCACTGTTAACCATTGCGGTTAGAGAGTCAGTATTCGTCAGAGCGAGCAGAACGAACAGAGTAAGAAAGCTACCACTTAACCAAAATACAGGGTTAGTGAGTTCGAGTCGCTTAACTAGGGAAGGAGGGTGGATCGCGGCATAGTCTGCTTCCTGAACAGGAGCGTGGGAGGCGGTATTCGTCATATTTGACATAAGTACTTCGCTTTTTTGGGCTTGGAAGCCGTGTATTTCCCCTCACATCCAGTCGATGAAAAGTGTGAGGGACTTCAAAAAGCCGCAAATACTAGCGCGTCGAGATTATGAATTTAACCGTAGATTTAAGTTCATTGTTGGAGCATCAGCCAAGGCACTGATTTTTGGGAGCGGAAGAAGCTGAAGTTAACAGGATTCTCTTAGCTTTTGATGAACGCGATAGCCTACCACATAACCGATGTAGAACAGGGCCGCGAGTGTAATTAACGCTGCGCTATAGGCGAGAGCTCGATTAAGTCCGATGCCAAAAGCAAAGGTAAACGCTATGCCGTTGACCGCTTCCGCAGGAAAGTTATACCAAGCACCATGGACCGAGGACCCAAAAAGCAGCATAGTGCTGATTAAAAAGAGCACGCCGCCCAATAAGCCGAACCATCTGCTGTTGTTCATGTTTATTCTCAAGTGTTACCTAAGTAACGTAACAAAATATTTCAGGGAAAGTATTATATACCCAAATGACCTCAAGATGCGTGGTTATTTGGCTAGTTATCTGAGAGAACATAAATTTGTAGGGATAGACAAAGAGGCCACCGAAGCAGCCTCTTTATGAACGAATGGAGTATGATTCCAGTTAATACCAAGAATCAAGGTTGGTAGATAATCAACTTCCTGAGTTGTTTGGCGGATTGAGTGTCCAGTCCCCGCCAAGTGATTTGTAAAGTGCAATCGTTGCTTGCGCTGTTTGCAGTTTTGCCGCGACACGTTGGTCTTGCATCATTCGTTGCTGACGCTGAGCATCTAACACCGATAAATGGTCAATCAGACCAGCGCGGTAAAGTGACTTCGCTTTGCTCACTGCGTTATCCGTCGCTTTTAGGGCGTCATTGACTCGACGCTGGTTCTCCTGACTTCTGCCATAAGCAAATAGAGTCGATTCCGTTTCTGCTAATGCTGCATCCACCGTATGCTGATAAGACAATGTCGCCGAATCAAATCGTGCTTGGTTCATGGCTTCAATTGCCTCCCCGCGCCCACCATCAAACAAGTTCCAACTTACGCCTGCAGCACCCATCCAGCCGAAAGAGTCACTACTGAACAGATCATCAAAGCTCGATGCGGACAAGACCGGAGCGCCCGTTAAGAAAAACTTAGGGTATTGATCGGCAATACTTGCCGCGAGTTCTTCATTCAATGCTGCCATTTCGCGCTCAGCCAGACGAATATCGGTACGGCGCTTCAATAAATCCGAGGGTAAACCAACGGGTATCATATTCTGCATGCTCGGCACACCGTGGCTTTGTGCTAAACGGGTTTCAACCTTTGTCAGAGGTTCTCCAAGGAGCACCGCAATCCGATGTTTATGCGTTTGTTGAGCAATTTCTAGCTGAGGAACAATCGCTTTCATAGCCGCGAGCGTTGCTTTCGCTTGTGCTAAATCAAGGTCAGAGCCATAGCCGCTTTGCACCACTTTCTCGACCAGGTTCATGGTGCGTTTCTGATCGTCCAGGTTTGACTTCGCCAGGTCAAGGCGTTCGCTCGCACCTTGGTACTGAAGGTAGTTATGAATTAAATCCGCCGTAATCACCGTGGTTAAGCCGCTTTGATAAATTTCAGCTTGCTCCAGACGAATTTGCGCTGCATTCGCTTGACGGTCAATTCGTCCAAATAAATCCATCTCCCATGAGATATTCGCTCCGGCAAAGACACCATCGTGTTGATTATCCATCAAGGTGACATTGCCAACTTGTGGCGGTAAGCCGGATACCGAATCACTTAACGGGTTTAAAATCGGGCCCAGTGACGAGTCATTCTTACTGAACTGATAATTCATATAGCCCGCGCTGAGACTGATGGTTGGCACCTTAAACGATTCCACCATCGTCTTATAGCTGTTGGCCATTTTCACACGCTCTGCGGCGACTTTAAGCGGAATACTTTGACTCTGCATATCTTGAACCAGTTGATTTAAGATTGGGTCATTAAACTCCGTCCACCAAAACTCATTAGTTTGTGACTCGGTGCTTAGCCCCGAGTCTTGGCTGTTAAGGTAAGTCTCTGCAATGCTGGTGGTTGGCCCCTGATAATCGGGACCCACCGCACAACCGGTCAAACTCAGTGCCAGAACAATTGGCGCAAGGATGAATTTTTTCATGATGACGCCTCCTGTGGCTTAGTGTTGGTTTGGGTTATTGGCTCTTTGTCCTTGTACGCAAGGCGATAAAGAGCGGGCATTACGAACAAAGACAAGACCGTTGCCGCTGCTAAACCACCGATGATGGTTGCCGCCATTTGGTCAAACAGCAGATCCGAAAGTAGCGGAATCATGCCTAGCGCCGTTGTTAGTGCGCCCATCGAGATCGCCATGGTTCGGTTCACGGTCGCTTCTTTAATCGCGTCTGACAGGTTCATACCGTTTGCTCGTTCCAGTTCAATTTGATCCATTAATACAATGCCGTTTTTAATGATCATCCCCGTCAGCGTAATCGCGCCGATGATCGCCATAAAACCAAATGGTTTATCAAAACCGAGCAGAGCAAAAGCCGCCCCGGACGCTGCTAATGGCAGAGTCGCCAAGATGATGATTGGCTGTTTGAAGCCGTTAAACATTGCCACCAGAATGATCACCATGATCAGCATGGCTTTCGGTTGCTGCTTCATGATGTCCGTGACGGATTTGTTTTCATCATAATATTCGCCGCCCCATTCCATGCTGTAGCCAGAAGGCAGTTCAATTGCTTCAATTTGATCTTTAATCGAGTTTCTAACGTTGGCTGGTGTTGACTCTCGGCTAACACCGGCCTGAACCGTTATGGTTTTCACGCGATCGCGACGCCAGATCATGCTCTCTTCGGTAACGAGCTCAAAACCATCGACAATCTGACCAAGTGGAACGCTGTTGAACCCAATCAGAGAACGTACTGGCAACGTTTCTAGCGAAGCCATCGTCTGCGAAGTACCACGCAATTGGATTGGGATAAGCTCGTCGTTAAGGTTCATCTGACCCAATGGCATACCGTCCGAAGCGCGTTTCAATGCGAATGCTACGTCTGTACGATTGATGCCAGCATGACGCGTCTTGTCCTGATTTAGGATTGGCTTGAGCACTTTGCTCTCTTGTCGCCAATCGTCGCGGATGTATTTTGCATCTGGGTGAGAGGCAAAAATGGTCTTCGCTTTTGCGGCTAATTGATGCAATACGTTCTCATCAGGGCCAGAAAAGCGGGCTTCTACAGCAAACTTGTCTTTTGTTGCGAGTTTAAGGGCGCGGAAACGAGGTTCTGCATCCGGAAACTCATTTTTAAGCCATTCATCACCGCGAGCAACTAAGCGGCTGATGCTTGGGTAGTCTTTGGTGTTAATCAGTACCTGACCGTATGCAGGGTCAAGTGGCTCTGGCTCTACCGTTACAGAGAAACGTGGAGCACTTGTTCCGATATAGCTTGAGATACTTTCGACTTCTGGCTGTTCGACCAGCCACTTCTCGACCTTGCGCATATCTGCCGAGGTTTGTTCGATCTTCGCACCATTTGGCAACCAGTAATCTAAGAATACAATTGAGCGATCGGATTGCGGAATGAAGTTCACTGCTACATAAGGGACCGCTAATGCCGTCGCAATGATCAGTGGAACTAACGCTGATAACGCTTTTACTGGGTTGTCGACTGTCCAAAAGACCAGTTGCTTGTAACGGCTTGGTTTCGATTCTTCTTTTGCCGCTTTTGGTTTCACGAACATCCAAACCATCAGCACGGTGAAGGTCATCGCCACAATCCATGAAAGCAGCAGTGAAGACGCCATGATGTAAAATACCGAGCTGGCGAATTCCGCAGAATCTGTCTTTGAGAATAGAACCGGACTTGCGCCCATTATCGCAATCACCGTTGCGCCTAATAGTGGTATCGCGGTTTCTTTGACTGAGTCAATGGCTGCGCGAGTGCGTTCAATGCCTTTGTTGAGTTTCACGATCATCATATCGGTGATAACAATGGCGTTATCAACCAGCATACCCAGCGCAAGAATAAACGTACCCAGCGAAACTCGGTGCAAGTCAATGCCTGCAATGTTCATGTAGCTCAACGTCAGCAAAATTGTCAGTAGTAAGCTCGCGCCAACAATGGTTGCACTTTTAAAGCCCATAAAGACGAGCAGTACCACAAAAACAATCAGTACACTTTCAAGTAAATTACCCACGAAGTCATCAATTGATTTTTGTACTTCTTCTGGCTGATAGGCGACCGTTGAAATATCGACTCCCAGTGGAAGTGAAGCTTGGTAATTCGCAATGATGTTTTGAATCGTATCGCCAAGAGAGACCACGTTGATGCCCTCAACGGGACTAACTGCCAGTGTCACGGCTGGTTCACCGTTGTAGCGATTCTCTGACAAGGCAGGAGTTTGGTAGCCCATGGTAACATCGGCGATATCGCCTAATCGGATTAAGCCAGAGCCAAGGTCACCGGTGCCGCCATTGATCACCAAATTGCGAATGTCTTCCAGAGACTGAAACTCGCTGGTTTGCGCGATGCGAATACGTTCAGTGCCCGCATCAAATTTGCCCGCTTCAAAGGTGGTGTTTTGCGAGTTAAGTTGATTCCAAACCTGAGCAATAGACAGGCCGTACTGCGCCAGACGTTCGTCAGGCATATCAATGTTAACTACACGCGGCTGTACGCCATGCAGTTCGATTTTCTTGATCCCGTCAACGGCTTTGATTTGACGTTGTAACTCTTCCGCGTAACGGCGTAGCTCTTCTGGAGCAGCATCTTTACTGTGGATAGAGAAAAGCATGCCATACACTTCCGAGAACTCATCTTGCACAATGCTAATTTGCGCTGAAGATGGCAGTTGGAGTTTCACGTCCTCGACTTTCCGTCTTAGCAAATCCCACTGCTGAGGGAGTGCTTTGGAATTGAGGCTCTCGTTGAGATCGACAAATACCATCGAAAGGCCCGGACGTGAGAGAGAACGTAACTTATCGAGCTCAGCCATTTCCTGCAATTTGGTTTCGATGGTATCAGTGACTTGTTGCTCAACTTCTTCTGCTGAAGCACCCGGATAGAGCGTGACAACAACGGCTGTTTTTACGGTAAAGCTCGGATCTTCCAACTTGCCTAAGTCAAAATAGGAATAGATGCCCGCAATCACACTTAATACGATGAAAAAGAGTACGAATTTGCGCTGACGAATAGCGAATTCAGCTAAATTGATCATGGATTCGTACCTATAGAGTCTTGATGGTTAGGGTTGGGGTGACGTCACCCTCGCTCAGGTAGTGGCTGCCGCTAATGACGACGTAGTCACCTTGGGCAAAATTGCCAGTGACACATGCCTGATAGGCATCGATTGATTCCAGATTTACGGGTTCTTCGTGTACAACTTGGTCGCGCACGATATTAACGTGCAGGCTGGCTTTTTCTCCCAATACGGCAGAGTAAGGGAAGCAGTGGCTGGATGCCTGTTGGGTGAAGTGAGTATTTACCGTCACCGCTTTGCCGTTAAACAAGTCGTTAGATGCCGAGTCGACATCTAACGTCACAGTATAAGTTTGTTTCAGCATGTGCTTCTTAGGGGCAATTTCACTGACAACGGCGCGATAGGATTGCTCTGTGTCATACCAGGTTAACTCAGCATCCTGACCCAAGGAGAAATCTTGAATCATGTTCTCTGGCACATCGATATCGACTTCCCAGTTTCCATCTTGTTGTAGCGTCACAACGGATAATCCCGGGCTGGTTTGCTCAAATTGCTCCACGTTGACTTCGCCAATGATGCCAGAGAACGGAGCGCGCAATTCGGTGTAATCTAGCGCGTCTTTGGCACGTTGAATGTTCTTCTCAACCACTTTCACCGATGACACACTGCGTTCATAACTGCTGACCGCACGGTCAAGATTTACGCTTGCAATGGCATCTTCTGATGTAGCTTGTCTAACACGCTTTAACTCTGCTTTCGCTAACTTATGAGCTGATTTTGCTTCTAACATACGTGCTTCAAGTTCATCCAGCGACACTTGGTAATCATGAGGGTCAAGGCGAGCGATCACTTGTCCTTTCTCGACATGATCGCCTTTTTTTACCAATACGCTTGATAGCGTGCCCGGCACACGGAAAGAAAGCGCCGCTATTTCTTTGGCTTCGACAATCCCACTGAATGATTTTTCCAGCGTTGCATTGTCGCCAGATACCTCAATCACCTGGATTGGTCTTGATGAAAAGGATTCCTGAAGAGGTTGTTGAGTTTGGTTACAGCCAAACAAAGCAAGAGCAACACTACTCAGTGCTGCTGTTTTGATTACGTGATTCATAAGATAGCTCCATAAGTTCGGCGCTATCTTATCGGTGAAAGGTGGTTAGATAATCACGTGTGAGCATGAATCAATGTCACGAAAATCGTGACAATAAAAGCGTGCTACAGATGTTTTGGTATTTTATTGCACAAATGCTCGATAAGTAATCGGCTCGCCTGATTCAATGTCTTAGGCTGAGGGTAAAGAAGCCAGCCGGTCTCTTTAGTGACAGAGTAGTGAGACAATACTTGTACTAAATCCCCTGATTCGAGCTCTTTTTCGACCAATACCTTGGCGATGTAGCTGATGCCTCGATCAAGAAGTGTAGAGCTTTTAATGAAGCCAATATTGTTGGAGATAAGCTTGGGACTAACCATAATATTCTGTTCTTGGAAGTGCCAATTATTATCTACAGCGCCGCTTGGCCAACGAAAACAAATCGATTGGTGTTCACTTAGCTCTTCCAGAGTTGTTGGCGTGCCATGTTTTTCGAGGTATTTCGGCGACGCAACCACACAGCGATCTAAGGTCAAAATTTTACGCGCGACGATATCAGAATCAAACAAAGCGCCACCATGAACAGCAATGTCCAGCCCCTGTTGGAACATATCGATAAAGCCATTAGTAATGTTGCGCACATCCAACTCGACTTGCGGATATTGATCCTGAAAATCAAACAATATGGGTTGAATCAACTCGTAGGTTTCTGGCAACAGGCCTAGTTTCACCTTACCTCGTACTTCTACGCTTTCACTAGTGGCTTGTTCATTGGCGGAGTCGAGTAATGTCAGTGCTTTTTGCAGATCCTGATAATACACATCTCCTTTGTTAGTGAGTGACAAGCTTCGCGTGGTGCGGTGAAACAGTTGAGTACCAAGATGGCGTTCAAGTTCGCCAATGCGTCGACTGACATTGGCGCGTGGAAGATCGAGAGCATGTGCAGCAGCTGTAAAGCTACCGAGTTCAACCACTTTCGTGAACAGTTTTAAATCATCAACTCTCATCAGAGTACTCCAGTTTTTTAAACGTCAATTTAAACATTTATATCCAAACGACTTCAAGATGCCCGTCGTTTGGGCGTTTCCAAAGTGAGGATAATCAATAAATATTTTTGCTTTTAAAGATTAATTTATTTTTCTTTTAATTGGTTAATTATTAACTAATTATGCACCCGAATCCCAGCGCGTCGCTGGACTGGTTGGATTGCATACCATGAAACTTATTATCAAAGGATTGGGGCTGAGCGCACTTGTTCTCAGTATGTTTGCTCATGCAGAAACGAAAACACTGAACGTTTATGCGTGGGGCGGCTATTTGCCAGAAGCGTCACTAAAAGCATTTGAAAAACAAGAAGGTGTGACGGTTAACTATTCGACCTTTGAGAATAATGAGTCAATGTATACCAAGCTGAAATTACTCAAAGGCACAGGTTATGACGTTGTGTTTGCTTCTGCGTATTTCATTGAAAAAATGGGAAGAGAAGGGCTGTTAGCCAAGATCGACCATGAGCAGGTACCAAACATGCAAGACACAATGCAAGGTTTGCTAGGACAAGCGCACGATCCTAACAATGACTACTCGCTGCCGTATATTTGGGGCGTTACTGGGATCAGTTACAACGAATCGATGGTAGAACAACCTGTGACAAAATGGGCAGACTTATGGGATGCGCATTATGAGCAACAAGTGATGTTGATTGATGACATTCGCGACGTGTTCGGTATGGCTTTAAAAATGAACGGCCACAGTGTGAACAGTAAAAATGAAGCGGAAATCAAACAAGCTTACGAATCGCTGGTGGCGTTGAAAAACAATGTGCTGCTTTATAACTCAGATGCACCACAGGTTCCGTATGTGTCGGGAGAAACCTCGGTTGGTATGCAATGGAATGGTAACGCTTACCAGGGTCAGGTAGAAATGCCAGAGCTGAAGTTCGTGATGCCAGCAGAAGGCGCGGTGTTGTGGATGGATAATTTCACCATCCCATCAGGCAGCGAAAATAAAGTGTTGGCTCATAAATTCATTAATTTTATGTACCAGCCGCAAAACCAAGCAGAAATCGTTAATAGCCTAGGCTACGCCTCTGCAACGAATGCTGGACGTAATCTGTTGCCGGATGAACTGAAAAATAATGCGACCATTTTCCCTGCGGAAGACGACTTGGAAAAAGGCGAGTTCATTAACGATGTTGGCGCTGAAACTTTAGCGATTTATGAGAAATATTGGCAGAACTTAAGAACTCAATAACGATAACAGGCGCGATAGCGCTAACTTGAAATAACTTAGTTCAAGACTCTGAACACCCCTCATCATTGATGTGATGAGGGGTCTTTTTTTATCGGCTAAACTGCTCGCGTCACCAAACAGAAATGCTTCTTGCCGCGCTGAAGTAGCCAGTATTGGTCGAAAAGTGGGAAGCTCAGACTCGGCTTTTCGCTGGAGACTTTTTCGCCATTAACACTAATGGCATTGTTATCAATCAGCTCTCTGGCAATGCGTTTTGAACTTGCTAAACCAGATTCAATAAGCAGCGTTACTAAGTCTTGTTGAGTACTGTGAATGCAAGGCAAGCCATCCAATTCGAGCTGCTTTAATTCACTTAAGCTCAATTGTTGAACATCACCACTGAACAGCGCCTGAGTGATGCGCTCGGCACTCGCTAAGCCCGCTTCACCGTGAACGAAGCGTGTCATTTCTTCAGCAAGAATACGCTGCGCCTGTGGCTTTCCTTTGCTTGAAACATCTTGTGTTTCGATTGCTGTAATCTCTTCACAACTCAAGAACGTGTAGTACCGCAAGAAGTGGTATACATCGGCGTCTTCTGCTGCCAGCCAAAACTGGTAAAACGCGTAAGGTGAGGTTTTGGTTGGATCTAGCCAAACTGCACCGCCTTCCGTTTTACCAAATTTGGTGCCATCGGACTTGGTAATAAGCGGCAATGTTAAGCCAAACACTTGCTCACTATTTTGACGGCGTGTTAAGTCTATCCCACTGACAATGTTACCCCATTGATCATTCCCGCCGATCTGCAATCTACAGCCGTACTGACGGTTGAGTTCGGCAAAATCGTAGGACTGTAAAAGCGCGTAGCTAAATTCGGTAAAGGAGCTCCCTTGATCAGGTCGTTGCAAGCGCTGTTTCACCGATTCGCGGTTGATCATAGTGTTGATCGAAAAGTGCTTACCGACATCGCGGAAAAAATCGATCACATTGATTTTCTGCATCCAGTCGGCATTGTTAACCAGCTGCATTGGCGTCGCCAGTTGAGGGTTCATCAGTTGCTGGATTTGTTTGGACAGATCATTCACCCAGCCAGCCACCGTTTCTTGCGAATTAAGGTTGCGCTCGGTAGCTTTAAAACTTGGGTCGCCAATCATACCTGTTGCTCCGCCAATCAGAGCGATGGCTTGATGCCCCGCATCCTGAAAGCGCTTAAGCATAATTAAAGGCACGAGGTGTCCGATATGCAGGCTGCCTGCGGTTGGATCGAATCCGCAGTAGACGGTTTGTGGCTCCGATAAAAGCGTTTGAATCAGCTCTAAATCACTGGCTTGCGCGATGAGTCCTCGCGCTTGTAAATCATCAATCAATGTCATTGTCTTATCTGCCTGAGTTATTGTTTCATTCAGACTAAAGCGCGACAGTGCTGACCGACATATCCCTAAAGGGACAGTTTGTTATCTCACGCGGGTAATCAGATGATTTAAAAACAGCTGAAATAGCTCGCCAAGTGAAGAGACTTTCAACTGTGAGTATATCCGTTTGCGATGATTTTTGACCGTGCCTTGCACCAGTTCCAGTCGAGTCGCAATTTCTTTGGTATCAAACCCTTGTACGAGCAGCTGGGCGACTTCCTGCTCTCGTCGGGTTAATGTATCGGTGCCAAATGTTGTCAAAGCGTGTTCGATAACTTCTCTCAGATTGCCAGAATATGTCTCGGGATTAAAAACGGGCTCAGACATTGAAAACTCAGCTTGTTTCCAGTGTTGCTGGCACAGCGATTGAAGTATCGAAAAGTAAGGTTGTAATCGGTTTATTTGCTGCTTTGAGAAGCGTTTGCCTTCTTCCAGATAGCCGAAATAGAACATTACCCAGGAATGTGCTTCGACTTGGATCAGCATACTGAGTTCATCTTTCCAGCCGGTCTGACGATAAAATTGGTCGCAATAGGCTTGGTAATCCACTCCCTTACGAACCACATCTTTTAGCGTAAAAATCCCTTGTTGCTTGTAGTCGTTTAACTGCTGGAAAAAGGGATCATTTTGAAACGAATTGGTGAGATAGCGTTGAAAGAGCAAATCACGCTCATTTTGAATCGAATCATAAAGATAAATAGGGTGTTTGTTTTCACGATATCCCAGTATCACCGCGCAATCAAAATCGAATAAAGCGCTGATCACCCGCATCAATTTCGGCGTGAAATTAGGCGTATTTAAGGCAGAGATGGCCTCTGCGAGGAGCGTATTAAAGTGAGTGTCAGACATGCGAAGTTGAATTGAAGTTGTTTCATGTAAGCATAACCAAAACCGACTCAACGAGAAAGGGGAGCGTCACCTTTTGCTTCGGCGGTTCTCCCCTTGGCTTCTATTTGTTCTTGAGTCTTTCACTTACTGAGAGTTGGTTAGCTCCTCGTTGACCCAGTATTTAGAACCAGACACATTGACATCGACTAACAGACCTTTTGAGTTCAACTGGTACACCGCGACACCACTGTTAAAGTGTGTGCTGAGTTCCTCTCCTTCATCGCCTGCAAGAGCCGTTGCCTCGCTGGACGCTTCCCAGCCTTCATTAACGAAAGTGTCGAAATCTTTTTGGTTTTCAAACAGCACCACTTGTTGATAAAACTTGCCGCCAGCGCCGAGTGCCAAGCCCATTCCGAACATGTTCATGTAAGTGCGTTTTTCTGTCTCTTTATTTACCGCAACGCCAGAGCCAGAGTTGGTGTGGAACAGTAAAGATAACTTGCGAGAGTCAAATACCGCGTAGCCATATGCTTGGTCGTAGAGTGCCTTCGCTTCCGGTTTTTCATTGAAGAGTTTGAACATGGTGCTATCAGCCATCAAATCGACCGCTTGTCGTGCTTCTTCTGGCGTATCGCCTTCCATCAGCTCATCAATCTTTTTATCCGCGATATCAATCCACTCTTTGCTTTTTTCAATGCTCGCATCTGTCCATTCACCAGCCGTGTTCATCGCTTCTTCTGACCAGTTCATAAAATCTTGCCAAGCTTGTTTGGAATACGTTTTCGTACTGTCCCATGCCTCTTGTGCACCTTCCGCAACCGCATCACCCAGCTCAGACATCTTTTCGGAAATTTTATCCCAGTCTGCATGGGCCGGAGAGGCAAGTAACATTAGCGTTGTTAAGATAACGATCGGTTTTTTCATCGACTTCAATCTCTTGCGAAATGGGTTTCTTTCATTCTAGGTGAAAATCTGCAGAGGGAAAATTACGCATGACGCTAGGCTGCGAATATTGTCACGAACTCACGCAATATTGACATAAGGTCTTGCTACAGAATGCAAAAAGCCCCCAAACCGAAGTTTGAGGGCTTTAGATTAGAGAATTCTAACGCGAATTACTTGCTAACTTTACCTAGCTGCAACCAAGTATCGATAACCGTATCTGGGTTAAGTGATACAGAGCTGATGCCTTGCTCCATCAACCATTCCGCTAAATCTTCATGGTCAGAAGGGCCTTGGCCACAAATACCTACGTATTTACCAGCTTTCGTTGCTGCGTCGATTGCCATTTTCAGCATGACTTTAACCGCAGCGTTACGCTCATCAAATAGGTGAGCGACGTCGCCAGAGTCACGGTCCAGACCAAGTGTTAGCTGAGTCATATCGTTTGAACCGATAGAGAAGCCGTCGAAGTACTTCAAGAACTCATCTGCCAGTACTGCGTTTGAAGGCAGTTCACACATCATGATAACTTTCAGACCCTGGTCACCACGGCGTAGGTCGAACTTAGCCAACAGGTCGATAACCGACGCTGCTTCGCTTGGAGTACGAACGAACGGGATCATGATCTCGATGTTCTTCAAGCCCATTTCGTTACGAACGCGTTTGATTGCTTGAGTTTCTAGTTCGAAACAGTCTTCAAACACTGGTGAAATGTAACGAGATGCACCACGGAAGCCCAGCATTGGGTTTTCTTCATGCGGCTCGTAAGATTTACCACCTACCAGGTTGCTGTATTCGTTAGACTTAAAGTCAGACATACGAACGATAACGCGTTTTGGCCAGAATGCAGAAGCGATAGTCGCGATGCCTTCTGTTAGCTTACTTACGTAGAAGTCGATAGGATCTTTGTAACCACGGATACGCTGCGTGATTTCTGCTTTTAGCTCATCGCTTTGAGCATCAAAGTTCAGTAGCGCTTTCGGGTGAATACCGATCATCTTGTTGATGATGAATTCAAGACGCGCAAGACCAACACCTTCGTTTGGAATTTGAGCGAAGTCGAATGCGCGATCCGGGTTACCCACGTTCATCATTACTTTAGTCGGTAGCAATGGTAGCTCATCGACAGAAGAACGCTTTACTTCAAAATCAAGATCGCCTTGGTAAACGTAACCTGTTTCGCCTTCTGCACAAGATACCGTCACTTCGATACCGTCAGACAGTTTGCTGGTTGCATCACCACAACCAACGATAGCTGGGATACCAAGTTCACGAGCGATGATCGCTGCGTGACAAGTACGGCCGCCACGGTTGGTTACGATAGCTGACGCTTTCTTCATTACTGGTTCCCAATCTGGGTCAGTCATGTCAGTTACCAGTACGTCGCCGTCTTGAACCAGTGACATTTGGTCTAGTGAATCAACTAAACGTACCGCACCTTTACCGATACGTTGACCGATTGCACGACCTTCAACTAAAACGTCTGCTTTGTTGTTTAGCTCGTAACGCTCGATAACGTTCTTTTCGCTTTGAGAACATACGGTCTCTGGGCGAGCCTGAACGATGTAAAGCTTACCGTCGATACCGTCTTTCGCCCACTCAATGTCCATTGGACGCTGGTAGTGCTTCTCGATGATCATCGCTTGTTTTGCAAGCTCTTTAATTTCGTCGTCGTTTAGAGAGAAAGTGTTGCGCTCTTCATCCGACGTATCAATGATGTCTACTTGTTTGCCGATTTCTTGGCTGTTTGAGTAGATCATTTTGATCTGTTTAGAACCGAATGTTTTCTTCACGATTGGGTGAGCACCCGCTTCCAACATTGGCTTGTGAACGTAAAACTCATCCGGGTTTACTGCGCCCTGAACCACCATTTCACCCAGACCCCAAGACGAAGTGATGAATACCACTTGGTCGAAGCCTGATTCTGTGTCCAGAGTAAACATTACGCCTGAAGAAGCTTTGTCAGAACGCACCATGCGCTGGATACCTGCTGACAGTGAGATACCACGGTGGTCAAAACCCTGGTGTACACGGTAAGAGATAGCGCGGTCGTTAAATAGAGAAGCGTAAACGTGCTTCGTCGCTTCCATTACAGCGTCAATACCTTTGACGTTTAGGAAGGTCTCTTGCTGACCAGCAAAAGATGCATCAGGTAAGTCTTCCGCTGTTGCAGAAGAGCGAACTGCAACTGAAAGTTCAGGGTTACCTTCAACCAGTTCTTGATAGTTTTCACGGATATCTTGTTCAAGATCTGCTGGGAAAGGGGCGTCTAAAACCCATTGACGGATGGTCGCGCCTGTCTTACGCAGAGCGTCTACATCCTCAACATCCAGTTCATCGAGTAGTTGGTGAATACGATCATCCAAACCTTCATGGTCAAGGAATTTATTGAACGCATATGAGGTTGTCGCAAAACCATTTGGAACAGAAACGCCAACGTTAGCTAGGTTAGAAACCATTTCACCAAGCGAAGCGTTCTTACCGCCGACTTTGTCGACATCATTCATGGATAGGCCATTGAACCAGAGGGTGTTCTTTTGCATGTCTTTCTCCAGAAACATTGCAGCTTTTGTAGGGGGACTTAAGTCAATCTAAACAAATGCTTACTCGTTATTGTCAGTTAAAATCACAGAGGGTGTTTTTATAAATTGTGTAACCAGAGTAATAAGCTACTGAAATTTATAAATCACTATGAGCGACTTTTTCTGAACAATTTTCGACCATTCACTTGTTCAGGTTGATATCAAAGGCAATCGATTACGTTCTAGCTAAAAAAAACTCAACGAATTTTCAAAGCTGTGGGGAACCTAACTGAAAGCCAAACTGATTTATTAATATTATGTTGACCATCCTACTCAAAAGATTTTGAAATATTAAACAAAAATGCAAACAAATACCCAAAGTCGTGATGTATTCTATGTTTCTGACGGTACGGCGATAACATGTGAGACATTAGCCCATGTTGTTCTAGGTCAATTTTCATTCATTCCTAATGAAAAAACCTTTCCTTTTGTGGAAACTCCAGACAAAGGATTGGATGTCGTCAAAGAAATAGAAGCTTCCTACCGCCGAAATGGTGTTAAGCCTCTGGTGTTTTTCTCTATAGTTGTGCCAGAAGTGCGGGAAATGCTGCTTGCGGCTCCAGCTTTCAGCTACGATGTGCTTGAAAGCATTGTGCAAAAAGTTCAGGACGACATTCAGATGGCACCCACGCCAAAGTTGCAGCGCTCCCGAAGTGTGGGTAAAGACTCCGATACTTACTTTGACCGCATTGCTGCAATCGAATATACACTCGCCCATGATGATGGCATTACGCTAAAAGGCTTGGAGCAGGCAGATATCATTCTTCTGGGTGTATCGCGCAGTGGAAAAACCCCAACCAGCTTATATATGGCAATGCAGTTTGGTCTGCGCGTGGTGAACTACCCGTTTATTGCGGAAGACGTAAAGATGCTGCGCTTGTTGCCTGAGTTTGAGATACATCGTCATAAGTTGTTTGGATTGACCATTACCCCTGAACGATTGAATGAAATTCGCGAGAATCGTTTATCGGGCAGTGATTACGCCAGTGAAGAACAATGTAAATTGGAGTTGAATACGGTTGAAGCGCTGTTCCGAAGAGAAGCGATTCCTTATATCAATACCTCGTCGCTTTCTGTTGAGGAAATTTCGACTCGAATTTTGGAAAAGGCGGGAATGAAGCGTAGATTGTTTTAACGGGAAACCGTTCTAGACCGAAACGGCGTTCAGTCAGGTTTCAAAAATAAAAAAAAGCGGCTTCACCCCGGAACAGATGGAAGCCGCTGCCAAAAGATGTGGTTTACCAACGTTGGTTGGTATCCATCACACCTTAACGCATAATCATTTGTTCACGACCAGGACCCACAGAAACCATTTTTACTGGTACGCCCATAAGTTCTTCAATACGTAGTACGTATTTCTGTGCCGCTACTGGTAGCTCTTCAAACTGACGACATCCTGTGATGTCTTCGCTCCAGCTTTCCATTTTCTCGTAGATTGGTGCTAGTGCTGCTGTTTGAGGCCAGATTGGGTTTTCGCTGTGATCGCCTTCGTAGCCAACACAGATTTTAAGATCGTTAAGACCCGTCAGACAGTCTACTTTGGTTAGTGCGATTTCTGTCGCTGCTTGTAGCTCAACCCCGTTTTTGGTTGCTACTGCATCAAAGTAACCCATGTCGCGTGGACGGCCTGTTGTTGCGCCGAACTCACCTGCAAGTTCACGGAATGCATCTTGCTCTTCCATTGCAGTGATCAGCGTGCCTGTACCTACTGATGAACTGAATGCTTTCGCCACAGCAATTACACGCTCTGGACGAAGAGCTGGTAGGCCACTACCGATACCTGCATACATAGAGACAACATTTGAAGACGTTGTCCATGGGTATTCACCGTAAACCAGGTCACGACCAGCACCAAGTTGCGCTTCGAATAGCAGGGTCTTGTCTTCTGCTTGCAGCTCTTTAAGAGGAAGCGTTACGTTACAGATAGCATCACGCCAAGGTGCCGATACTTCTAGTAACCAGTTCGCTAACTCTTCTGCCGTCTGTTCAAACTCAAATGTAGGGTAAAGCGCACGTAGTTGAGGTAGTTTCCAATCCATCATAAATTGAAGACGTTCAACTAGTACTTCAGGTTGCTTTAACCAACCAACAAGAATGCCTTTTTTCATCACACGGTCACCGTACGCAGGTGCAATACCTTGACGAGTAGAACCATATGCTTTGTCGCCTAAACGCTGTTCTTCTAGCGTATCTTCAAGTGCATGTAGAGGTAGACACAGTGTTGCGCGATCAGAAATGCGCATATTCACTTTGACGCCCGCTTCTTCAACTTCCGTAATCTCCTGAGACAGCAACGCAGGGCTGATAACCATACCCGGACCTAAAACTGCCAAACAGTCTGGGTTGAATACGCCACTTGGAAGCTGGTGTAGCTTAAACGTGCCCAGGTCGTTAACCACGGTGTGACCCGCGTTGTTACCACCTTGGAAACGAATACTCGCAGAAGCTTGCTCTGCCAAAAAGTCAACGATGCGGCCTTTGCCTTCATCACCCCAGTTTGCACCCACAACAACGATAGACGACATAATTTGTACTCCAATAACAGACCGAAAAATCTTATGTTGTTCGCCTTAATAAGAGAAATTAATTATACTCATAAGCTTGATAAGAAATTCATATCGGAGTGGGCAATGTTGGATTTGAATTGGCTGAGGACATTTGTCACGTTGGCTGAAGTGAAACATTTCGGCAAAACGGCTACGGAGCTGCATATGACTCAGCCGAATGTCAGCTTGCACATTAAGCAGCTTGAGCAAGCAACACGGACGAAATTGATTGAACGAAATCCTGTGCAACTGACTCAGGCTGGAAAGCGCTTGTTGAATACTGCGCAGCACATGCTGAACGAGC
Organism: Allocatenococcus thiocycli; assembly: GCF_921292965.1. Taxonomy (NCBI): domain Bacteria; kingdom Pseudomonadati; phylum Pseudomonadota; class Gammaproteobacteria; order Vibrionales; family Vibrionaceae; genus Allocatenococcus; species Allocatenococcus thiocycli. The sequence continues at coordinate 79,143 of NZ_CAKLCK010000039.1, read as the reverse complement.
TGCAGATCTGTCAGTCGGATCTTAATGCGATTAATGATCTTACTCAGGGAACGCTTTCGATTGCTGCCAGCGATATTGTCTCGCGCTTGTTACTTATCAAACCATTTCAAAAATTCAAAAACGAGTATCCGGGCATCGATTTAGCACTCTTCAACACCACTTCATCTCAAGCGGTGGACTTAGTGAAACGTGCCCGAGCAGACATCGGTTTTGTTATCGCTCAGAAAGAGAGTCAACCGCTTCACTTTACTCCTCTAACGCAAATTCACTGGTGTGCTTTTGGCGACAATATCTTTGAGTGGCAGGAAAACAAAAAGGAAAGCCAGACACTGATTTTGCTTGGGCACGATACACGGACCCGTGAACTGATCGATGCTTCTTTGCCGGAGCTGAAGCTGCCAAAGCATAGAGTGATGGAAGTAGGCAGTGTGGAAGCGCAAATCGATTGGGCTGAAGCCGGTTTTGGCACCGCGATTGTTCCGGACTTTTCGATTGACCCAAGGCTGAAGTTAACCAGAGAGGTGATACCATTGCCAAGCTTCCCCAACACAGACTTTGGTTACATCGTTCGCCAGAATCAGGTGTTATCCAAAGCGGCCAAGCAATTGCTGACTTGGGTTGGAGAGAATGTGTCAGTGGTAAGTTGAACGGGGTTGGAAGGGGACGTTAAACATGACTGTGAAGGTGATGTTAGAAACGCAGATTTAGAACGCAACAGGTGAAAACAGCCTGTTGCGTTTATTGAGTTAATTCAGCTATCAGCTATCGCTGACGGTTTCGCTGTCTTTCTTATTGACCTGAAAACGCAGTATGTGAGTACGCTCAATCAGAACATAAAGGACAACCCCAGTTACTAGCCCCCAGCTTGCGCCATAGACAGCAAGAACCACGCCCATCATCCCGGCAATACCACGCTCAGTGTTATTGTTTAGCTGCTCTAGTCCTACCATCAGGCAGATGTAACCCGTTAATAGCAGAGTTAACGACAGCGCTATCGGCAGCACAGGTTGGAAGAAACTAACCAGTGGAAGCGCGAACAGAGCAATAAAACCGGTGATCCAAAACGTACCCGCGCCGCTGTAGATAGAGTCCATTGCTTCGCGCCCATGCTTGTAACGCTCTGCCATTGTTGCAGCAACTGCGGTCCATAATGGTCCGGCTAGGCCTGGGTATGGTGCGAAGAAAGCGTGTAAGGCGTTACGAATCGCGGTGACTAAATGAACACGGTCGATATTGTTTTCAATGACTTCATCGGTACGCAGTTCATCCGCTCGTTGCATCAATGATTGACCTACAATGATGTCCCCGAAGGCAATAATGTAAGCAATAACAGCGGTTGGAATGGCCATCAGAAATACATCTAAATCCGGGAAACCAATATTAAATGGTAAGTACTGCCACATTCCGACAAAGTCTGGTTGAGTAATTCCCCATTGGATATCAGGCATTGGGTATTCACCGACCAAAATGCCCACTGAAATGGCGATAAGCATGCCAGGAACCATACCGTAATTAACGATTTTTTTCGCCAGTGGCACTCTATCTATCAATCCTTTGAAAGAAACTGAGAACATCAAATACAAGCAGACCAAACTGCCAATGCTCAGAGAGATTGGAGTGGCAGCCAGGCGTCCACCGCTGGAGATCTCGCCCATTATTGCCGCGATCCCGGCACCGATGATGATCCCTGCTTTGAGCGAGTTCGGTACCAATTTAACCATCGCGGAGCCCAAACGAGTCACGCCCAGGACTAAGAAGATGATAAATACCAGTAGTTGAAGAGCGAACAGCGCTTGTATCGCTTCTGGCCCCGGCTTGAAGTCGCCAAGAAAGAGTAAAACCACCGGAATACCCGGAGTGATCCAGCCTGGCACAAACGGCACACCTAACATTGCTGGAATCATAAAGCCAATTCCGCATACCACTACGTAGGCCAGAGCGATGTCATAAGGTAGTCCGAGATATTTCTCTAAAAGGGGGATCATCGCTAAGCTCACTACAAACATAATTAACGCTTGCAGCATTTCCGCAAATTCCCAGCGGTAGTGAATGAAAGGCAGTCGAATTTTAAAAGGACCCAGTGGCCAGTATGGTTGTTCGGTTCCCTGCTGTCGTTTATAAACTTGCATGGCGTCTTCCTTGTTGACGTTATCGGGGGAGTATTACTTTGCTGTGTTGCAGTAAAAGATGGGGAAGCAATGCCTCCCGATCTAATTACTTATTTAGATTTATTATTTACTTAGATTTCTTTTGCCCAGTCGCGAAGAATGTACTTTTGCACTTTCCCTGTGGACGTTTTGGGTAAGTTGGTGAAGACAATGGTCTTTGGAATTTTAAAGCCAGCTAAGTGCTCACGGCAGTAGTCGAGAATTTCATTTTCACTCGTGAATCTGTTTTGCTTAAGAGTGATAAATGCACATGGCGACTCGCCCCAGCGTTCATCTGGCTTGGCGACGACGGAAACTTCAAGAATATCGGGATGTTTGTAGAGAACGTCTTCCAGCTCAATGGTAGAAATGTTTTCTCCACCAGAGATGATAATGTCTTTAAGGCGGTCTTTGATCTCTATGTAGCCGTTAGGGTGGCATACACCTAAGTCGCCGGTGTGGAACCAACCACCCTCAAAGGCTTCTGCCGTAGCGCTTGGATTTTTCAGGTAGCCTTTCATTACGGTGTTGCCTCGCATGAAAACCTCACCGATTGTTTTACCGTCTTTGACGACTGGTTTGAGCGTTTGCGTATCGGCTACCATTACTCCTTCAAGGGTTGGATAACGGACACCCTGACGTGATTTTAGTGTCGCGCGCTCTTCAAGGCTGAACTCATCCCAGCTCTCGTGCCATGCGCAGACAGTGACTGGCCCGTAGACTTCGGTTAAACCATAAACATGGGTAATGTTGATGCCCATTTTTTCCACATCGCCAATCACTTTTGCTGGTGGCGCTGCGCCAGCAACCATCGCGTTAACTGGATGGTCAATTGCGGCTTTGGCTTCTTCGGGCATATTAACCAGAGCGTTTAGAACAATCGGAGCTCCACATAAGTGGCTAACTTTATGCTCGCGAATCAGAGTGAGGACTTTTTGCGGGTCAACTCGGCGAAGGAACACATGTACCCCAGCCAAAGCCGTAATGGTCCATGGGTAACACCAGCCGTTACAGTGGAACATTGGCAGGGTCCAGAGGTAGACAGGGTGATGGCCCATTGACCAGGTCATTTGGTTGCCGAGTGAATTCAGGTAAGCCCCACGATGATGGTAAACCACGCCTTTCGGGTTGCCGGTGGTTCCTGATGTGTAGTTGAGAGAAATCGCCTGCCATTCGTCTTCTGGCCATTGCCAATCATAGTTAGGATCGCCTTCAGCCAGAAAGGCTTCATAATCGAGATCGCTGGTCGCTTCTTCTCCGCCGTATTCTGGATCGTTGACGTCAATAATCAGTGGCGGATTATCAATTAAAGTCAGTGCTTCTGTAATCACAGCATGAAATTCGCGGTCACAGACGAGTACTTTGGCTTCGCTATGTTTTAGCATGAAAGCGATGGTTTCGGCATCAAGTCTCACGTTCAGAGTGTTGAGAACCGCCCCTATCATAGGGACACCGAAATGCGCTTCTAGCATTGCTGGTATATTCGGCAGCATCACTGATACGGTATCACCTTTACCAATACCACGGCCGGATAAAGCCGAGGCGAGCTGACGACAGCGTTGATAGGTTTCTGACCAGTTGCGACGAATACTGCCATGAATGACAGCAGGGTACTCAGGGTAGACGGTTGCAGTGCGCTCCAAAAAACTCAGTGGAGTGAGAGCAATGTGATTCACTGCGCAATGCGTAAGATCGTTATCATAGATTGACATTTAAGATCCTTTTTTTAGCTATTGGTGATTCCGTTATCAGATACTTTTTGTTAACAAGTGTGTTCTTTAAATTTAATGTTTTATTAACATGTGCTAATTTATAGCATACCCGTATGAGTTATAGTAATAGCCTATAGTCTTATAGTATTTATCCTATATTCATCTATGCTGAGTGTCAGAGTGGAAGGCGTAAGGGAAGAATGTTTTGATAACCACATCTTTGGAAGACGGCATGGAAAGCGAACGTGCACAGCTTTACCTCAATTTATGGCTAAGTTTATTGAGTCAGGGTTCAGCCCCGGAGCAGGCTTCCGCTTTGCGTCGTTATGTCTCGACTTGGCCGGGTGTTCAACAGGTCTTTTGGCTCCCTTGGCAACCCTCTGAGCAGGTTTATACCAATGATGAAGATGGCCCTGCACTTCCGTCTGGACACGGTAATCCGCTGAATGCCAGTGATGATGGAATACGCGAACAATTGCAAAGCCAGATTTGTGTTCCCTTGCAGAATATGCGCCTTGGAGACTCTTGGCTGGCAGAACGTTTACGTCGTGCGGGGTTAGCTCATGGCGGGGTGATTTCTCTGATGCCAAAGGGGCGAACATCTGAAGGGGAAGCGGCTGAAGGGGAAGGGATACTCGTTATCTCAACCGAGCAGCCTAGTCATGTCTCATCTTTGGTCGCCATGGGAACCTTACTAAAAACACTGCTGGCAAATATCTCGGCGCAACCACCTGAAGGCTTACTGCAAAGTGATCCGTTACCCACGGTACGTTTTGATAAGCAAGCCAGGCCCAAGGCGATCAATATTTCCATGCAGAACCTACTGTCTTGTCGAGATGATCTGTCTCTACAAGATCTGTTGCCAGTTAACTACGTTCAATTAATTGCCTCTTGTCTGAAGCAGGAAAGAGTCATAGCAGAAGTGGAATCTAAATTAGATGAACGCTACTTTCTGTGGCAGTTTTTCCCTGAGCCTTCAATAGGGTCTGTCATCGTTCGCTGTCGAGACGCAACGCAAGAAATCCTGAATAAAAGAGAGGCAGAAACCGCTTCAAGGCTGTATCGCCTGATCACAGAAAACACGACTGACTTGATCTCTCGTCATCGTCCCGATGGTGGTTTTTTGGATGCTTCGGCTGCCTCTTGGACTCTACTGGGATATTGGCCTGAAGAGTTACGTGGCATGCAAGTTAGAGAGATGGTCCACCCTAGCGACCGAGATTTGCTTCTTTTGCAAATGGTTGAACCCTTGGAGCGAGATGGCTACCTGACTTTAACTTATCGTATTCGCCATTGTGATGGACACTACTTGTGGTTCGAAACTGCGTTTCGTGGCATTCGGGAAACTTATACTGGCGATGTGGTGGAAATTGTCGGCATATCGAGGGATATCACTGCCAGAGTAAGGGCCGAAGAGGAAAATAGACGACTGGCGGAAGTCGTCAGAGCCAACACCGATTTAGTACTGTTTACGGATTCGCTCTGGCAATTGACCAAGATGAACCCTTCTGCTCGCACCGCGTTGGGGATATGCGAAGAAGGTGAACTGCCGAATCTGGCTGATTTCCTGAGCCCTCAGGATTTTGACAGGCTTCGAGAGGAAGGTTGGGAGGAGGCCATCCGACAGGGAGCGTGGACCACCGAAGTGAAATTAACTCCGCTGAAGCACAAAACAGGTTTTGTCGCATCGTTAGTATTACTCGCGCACAAAGGTGCAGGAGGGCAGTATTACGCCTCGCTGGTTGCACGGGACATGACTGAGAGAGAGTTACGAGAGGCAGAACAGAGGCGTCATCAGGATGAGTTAGCGCATACTGCTCGCTTAGTTACGATGGGTGAATTGGCATCCGGTATTGCTCATGAGCTGAATCAGCCTCTGGCTGCCGTGATCAACTATGCGAGCGCCAGCCAGCGTTATTTAGAAACCCTTCCTCAAACTCCTCAAAATGCTGCGCGCGTTGCAGAAGGGCTGCAATTGATTTGTGGTCAGGCTAGCCATGCATCAGCCGTCATTAATCGTCTACGAAATTTTTTGCGCAAGAGCCCGCGAAATATTCAACCGTTAGACATCGATATGGTGGTGTGGGAAGCAGTGGGGCTTTGTGCGAGTGAAGCCAGTCGATATAAAGTCACCATCAATTATTGCAATGCAGAACATGAGAAACGACCGCTTGTATATGGCGATGCTGTTTTGTTGGAGCAGGTACTGATTAATCTGCTGCGAAATGCCATTGATGCCAACTGGAGTGTGCATCCTAATCAAGACTCAATGGTAGATATTAACGTGAGCACTAATGCGCAATGGTTGCTTATTCGTGTTAAGGATCAGGGACCAGGGCTAAAGCCGGACGAAAGTGACAAGCTTTTTACACCGTTTTATACCAGCAAACCGGATGGACTTGGGCTTGGGTTATCTATGAGTCGAACAATCGTGGAAGGTTTTGGCGGCAGTCTTGATGTTGAGCCTTCTGATCGCAGAGGATTAACGTTTTGTTGCTCATTGCCACTGCGTAGCAATAAAGATAGATCAGGGGAGAACAGGGGTCCCCGCAGCAACGCTTGTTAGGAGTATGACATGCAGAGTGAACAGATTGTATATGTGGTTGATGATGATCAGGGAATGCTCGATTCAACGGTTTGGCTGTTTGAATCGGTAGGGCTAAAAGCGGTGCCGTTTTCTTCCGGACAAGATTTCTTGTCATCATGTGATCCCGAGGCCAATGCGTGCGTTTTACTGGATATCCGCATGCCCGGGATGGGGGGGCTGCACATACAGGAAGAAATGCGTCGTCGAGGCATTAAACTGCCCGTCATTTTTGTTAGTGGTCACGCGGATGTACCCATTGTTGTGCGTGCATTTAAATCCGGAGCTGTCGATTTCATCGAAAAACCTTACAACGATCAGTTATTACTAGACAGCGTTCAGGATTCACTTCAAAGCGAGCCGAGTGTGATCAGAAGTAATGCCCAGCAGTTGATAGAGGAAAAGCTTGCTTCGCTTACCCCTCGTGAGCAGGATGTTTTTTTGCCGTTAATTCAAGGCTATACAAGCCGAGAGATAGCCGAACAGCTGGAAATTAGCATCAAAACGGTCGATTTATACCGTTCTCGAATTATGAAGCGTCTTGAAGCCAACAACTTACCCGAATTAGTCGGTATGGCGATTGTGGCGGGAGTGGTTGATCCTCTCGACTTACGTGCAAATAAAAAATGACTGGCGATGTGATGTCGTTATTTTTATCGCATGCATTTTTAGCCTCATGGTATGACCATGAGGCTAAGTACTCTAAGAAATAAATCCTAAAAGTCGGTGTGGCTCAGTTGCTCGTGTAACGTAAAACTATTTCAGAGTATCTGCGTTGTCACTACACATTCGACGTTAAACTCGCGAAATCAGGCTTTTCTTTTTCCTGATTGTCGATTCTCCCGCTCAGGCAAGTGAGAGCCAAAGCGATGGCCACGATAACTGCACCTATCCATGGCGTGTGCATTAGGCCAGCGTTCGAAACGATCAAACCGCCACCCCAAGAGCCTAGTGCGATACCGAAGTTAAACGCCGCAATGTTCAGACCTGAAGCGACATCGACAGCGTCAGGTGTGTATTTTTCTGCCAGCTGCACCACATAGACCTGCAAACCAGGGACATTACCGAACGCAAATGCTCCCCAAACTAAAATTGTGGCAACGGCCGCGATAGGGTTGACCGCACTGAAATTAAACACGATTAGAACAGTTGCAAGCCCGAAAAAAATGACTTTGAGTGCTTTAATTGGCCCCATTTTATCCGCCATTTTTCCACCCCAGATGTTTCCCACCGCGACAGAAACACCGTACACCAGCATAATCAAGCCAATCGCACTAGAACCAAAGCCGGATACTTGTTCAAGAATCGGGGCTAAAAACGTAAAGGCGGTAAATGTGCCACCATAGCCTAAAGCAGTAATTGCATAGACCAGTAGCAAGCGAGGCTGTGTCAATACTTTTAGTTGTGAAGTTAGCTTAGTTGCAGGTGGTTGTTTGAGGTTACTTGGTACTAAAAGGGCGCTTCCAATTAACGCAACCAAACCTAGTACAGCGACGATCAAGAAGGTCGCCTGCCAACCAAAAGATTGTCCGATGTAAGTACCTAGCGGCACCCCTGTTACCAGCGCGACTGTTAAGCCTGTAAACATGATCGCGATAGCACTCGCTGCTTTCTCTTTTGAAACCAGTCCTGTAGCAATCGTAGAACCGATTGAGAAGAATACGCCATGAGCGAGCCCTGTAAGGATACGAGCTAAAATAAGAGTGTTATAACCCGGCGCTTGCCATGCCATTACATTGCCTGCGACAAATAGTGACATGACGGCGAGCAAAACATGTTTTCTGTTCCACTTACCTGTTAAAGCGGTTAACACTGGTGCGCCAACGGCAACACCAAGGGCATATAAACTCACTAAGAGTCCTGCAGAGGGCAGTGACACTTGTAAGTCTGAGGCCATCGTTGGGATAAGCCCAACAATGACAAATTCGGTCGTTCCAATAGCAAAGGCGCTGAGCGTCAATGCAAGAAGTGCTAAAGGCATATTTATCTCCCTACTCGTTGAGTCATATCTTGTTGTTTAGAGAGCAGGATTATGCGTAAATGGTTTGTTGTTAAAAACATTGTTTAAAGCAAATTATATTTGTTATATATGCAATAATTTACTTGGTGTTTTACTAGTGTGGGGAAGGTGATGCTGACACGTTCTGATGACTTGGAAATTTTATTAGCGGTTGTTGATAGTGGTGGCTTTTCGGCAGCGGCAGAAGTTTTAGATATCCAATTAGCCAGGGTATCTCGTGCAGTAAGCAAGGTAGAAAGGCAACTCGGAGTATCGATATTAAATCGTACCACTCGTCGTGTAGAACTCACCGATGAGGGGCGGCAGTTTGTGGCTTTAGTTCGAGGCGGATTGGCTCAACTCCAAAAGGCTGAGGAAGAGATCATATCACGTGGAGAATTGCCTAGTGGTAATTTACGCGTCGATGCAGCTAGCCCATTCGTGTTTCACCAGCTGGTCCCGCTTGCACAGGCATTTAAGGAATCCTATCCCGATATCCATCTGGAGCTCACATCAAACGAAGGTTTTGTTGATTTGATCGAGAAAAGAACTGATCTTGCTATTCGTATCGGCAAACTAACTGATTCGACATTACATGCCCGTCCGTTGGGAAAGAGTTCGCTCTATATTGTTGCTTCCCCAGACTATATTTCTCGTCGCGGGATCCCAAAGCTCACTGCTGACTTAGCCCAACACGATACTATTGGCTTTTCCATCCCAAAGACGCTAAACAACTGGCCACTAAAAGGGTTTGACGTGTTAAAACCAACTTTTACCTCAAGCAATGGTGAAACGGTTCGGCAACTGGTCTTAGCGGGTAATGGTATCGCGTGTCTATCGGGTTTTATGGTGAAAAAAGATATTGAAGAAGGACGACTCGTGCCACTTTTAGAGTCTGAACGATTTCCTGATATTGGACGAGAGCAAGTTAATGCTGTTTATTACAAGTCGTCTTCTGTTTCTATGCGAATCTCGGCATTTATAGACTTTATTCAGCCCAAATTGTCACTATAAAATGATTTATAGATTCTCAATCGAAGCGTTTTTTACTTCGCTATCATTTTTCGTTTTCTTCACAAATCAATACTTTACGTAGTAAGCCGGCTAGCTGATCTTGCTCTTTTTTTGTTAATGCATTCAGCATGTTATCCATGTTTTCAACATGCGCGGCTAATGCAGTATCAATCAGCTCAACACCTTTTGAGGTCAAGGTGACTTTGCAGCTTCGTCGGTCTTGTTCGCTAGAAATACGTTCTACCAACCCTTCTTTTACCAACTGCTCCAATCGTGTACTGACAGCACCTGAAGAAAGCATGAGTGTCTTATATAACTCTGTGGGTGTGATACCAGAAGGATCGCTGCGACGCATCGTTGCTAAGATGTCGAACTCGATGCTGCTTAAGCCATGTTCTTTGAACACCTTATCCATCTTACTTTTCCAAGCATTACTGGTTCGGCGCAAACGTCCAATAACCCCCATAGAAGAGCAGTCCAGATCTGGTCTGACGCTTTTCCATTGAGCCAGAATAGAATCGACACTATCCAATGACATTTTTATCTCCTGTGTAAATATCTTTTTAAAAAGATACTTGATCGTAAATTAAACATCTATTACTTTATAAAAAGTATCTTTTGCAAAAGATACTTTTTATAAAGAATGTTGGAGGCGTCAGTATGCAAGGATTACATCAGATTAAGACAATCGGTTTGACTGCAATAGCACCGATCGTGTGGGGAAGTACTTATATTGTGACAACGGAGTTATTGCCACCGGAAAGCCCATTGCTTGCATCGACGATTCGAGCTTTGCCGGCAGGTCTGTTTTTAGTCTTGATTAGCAAGACGTTACCTGATCGCAAATGGCTGCTGCGTCTTGCGGTACTTGGTTTTTTAAATATCGGTTTGTTTTTCTACTGTCTATTCTTCGCTGCTACTTATTTACCCGGGGGGATGGCGGCGATAGTGATGTCTATCCAGCCTATGGTTGTGATCCTACTTAGCTGGAAGTGGCTTGAATCAGAGCTATCATCGCGTCAAATGTTGGCGAGTGCGGTCGGAATATTGGGCATTGTCTTATTAGTCATCAACAGTGCTGTACAGATCAATTTGACGGGGGTGGCGGTGGCTTCTGTCGGCACATTAAGTATGGCTTCTGGCGTTGTATTAACGAAAAAGTGGCAAAGACCCCAAGGCATGACCTTATTGGGCTTTACGGGCTGGCAACTGCTTTTTGGTGGATTCATGTTGCTGCCAGTGGCTTTATGGGTTGAAGGGCTACCTGAATCCTTAAGCTTGCCAAATTACATTGGGTATCTGTATCTGAGTGTGATTGGCGCGATTTTAGGCTACTCCCTATGGTTTCGAGGAATCGAGAAGCTGCCACCGATTACGGTTTCTTTTCTCGGTTTTCTCAGCAGCGTATCTGCATGTGTATTGGGCTATCTCGTGCTCGATCAAACCCTTACTTGGCTTCAGCTGTTAGGGGCGATGTTTGTCCTAATTGCTATCGTTCTGGCGGCTCCTCGCGTGGCTGCGTCATCTAATAAATCTAATGACTTACTTTCTCCAAGCTTTAAAAAGGAATTAATATGAAGATTACCATTGTATCTGGTAGCCAACGTGCAAACGCGCAAAGTCTGCAAGTTGCAGGCTATTTAAAGTCACTTTCTTTAGAGCATTTCGATACCGCAGACATTTTAGATTTGCATCAACTTAACCTTCCATTTTGGAACGAAGGTGTTTGGCAACAAACTGAAGAGTGGCAGCAATGGACACCCATTTCCGAGACACTTAAACACTCGGATGCCGTGATTCTTATTACCCCAGAGTGGCATGGAATGGCGACGCCAGCGCTCAAGAATTTTTTGCTGTTGTCTACCGATGAAGAATTGGCACACAAGCCAGTACTTTTAGTCAGCGTGTCAGCTAGTGTAAATGGCGTGTATCCGATCAGTGAACTGCGCATGACGGGAAACAAGAACAACCACGCGTGCTTTTTACCGGATCATTTAATCTTTCGCAATGTAGAGGAATTGATCACGACTGACTACCAATGTACCGACCAAGCTATGCATCAGCGTAGTCAGTATACAATGACGTTACTCGCTAGTTATGCGCGGGCATTGGCTCCAGTTCATCGTGATATGGTCGCTTTGGGCAAGGCATTTCGCTACGGGATGTAACAGCAATCTATGCTTTGCTTTAAGTTGTTTTATTCTACTTCTACTTCATCTTGACCAAGAATGTCAGGCTATGTATTCATTAGGTTAACCGTTGATGAGTGGCCTGACGTCATACTTTTTGGGGACTGGCTACCTTGACTAAAAGAGTAAGAAACAAGTAAGCTGTAACAATCACTTCGTTAGGAGATTACGCCAATATGAACAACTGAACCTGTCATCCATAACTCATTTTATTTTTTGGATTTACAGGGTTAGTAGGCGTAGCTCACTCTCCGATATTTCTTTACAAGTACATATTTGACATTTTAATCGCTCGGATAAGGGCGAGTATTTGTATCGATTTCATCTTCATAACTGTCTAGCTACGGCTGTTGTCCCTGTCATACAGGAGGCAAACTATGCCAGTATTAAAGGCTTACGACATAAGTCATCAATTTGATAACGGCGAGATACTGTTTCAGAACATATCATGTTCAATGACTAAGAATCGTGTTGGGTTAGTCGGTCGCAATGGTGTTGGTAAATCGATATTAGCATCGATATTGAGTGGTAAAATGGAACCATCAGGCGGCACTGTCACGTCACCCAAGTCGTTCGCAGTATATCATCAGCAATCATCTCACTTGTTATCTACTGAACTTTCCATCGCGCAGTTCTTGGGTAAAGAAAACGTGCTTGAAGCGTTAAAGCAGGTTGAATCAGGGAACAGTTCAGAACATTGGTTCGATGTGATTGGGGAGCAATGGGATTTGTCTGTACAACTGGGTCAGCAACTCAATGATCTGGGTTTACCACCAGAAGCAGATTTTCCTTGCGCTCAACTAAGTGGTGGACAATTAGCGCGGTTGCACCTTTGGCAGTTGTTTGAACGCGACGTTGAGTTACTTATTCTCGATGAACCTTCCAACCATCTAGATACTCAAGCAAAGCAGTGGTTGTTGGAATCGATGCGAGCATTCAAAGGGGCAATTTTGCTCATCAGTCATGATCGAGTATTACTACGTGAAATGGACGAAATGTGGGAGCTATCTGGACTTGGGTTGCAAGTATTTGGTGGTAACTACGATGATTATGCTGAACAGAAACGTACCGAGTTACAAGCAGTAGAGCGGCAACTCACGAGCGTTGATAAGCTGATAAAAAAGGCGGAAGTACAAGCTCAGCGCAATCGAGAGAAGGCAGAGCAAAGAGCGGCTCAAGGGAACAAATTACGTAAAGAAGGTAGCCATGGAAAAAGCTTGCTCGATTCTAAAAAAGATAAAGCTACAGCGCGAGTCTCAAATCGCAAGAAAAACGAACAACTTCGTCAAGTTTACTTACAAGATAAAGAGCAGTCATTAAAGTCGAGAAGAGAGCAGTTGAAAGGGCAAAAGCTGTATCTAGAAGACAGCCCAAGCCGGTTACGTAAAGTGGTTTCGATTCTTGAAGGTGTATTGCCTTTTGGTAGTGATAAGCCAATCTCACTGCAAGTATATGCCAATGATAAGATTCATCTGACAGGTAAAAACGGATGTGGCAAATCAACACTATTAAAAACGTTTTTAGGTGAGCTTTCGCTTCAACAAGGGGAGATGAAATTAAATACGCCATTGTACTATCTTGATCAGTATTTTGGTGTTATTCGAGCAGAGTTATCGATGCTGGATAACTTGATATGGCAGTGTGATGGCATTAAAGAAAGCGATGCCAGAACCTTGCTAGCGGGTATTGGTTTTCGTCGTGACAGTGTATTTCGTCTTGGCTGCATGCTTAGTGGTGGCGAGAAGATGAAGTTAGCAATGCTTATCGTTAGTCATCAACCAAATCAGCCTCTGTTACTGCTCGATGAGCCTGACAACCACCTCGACCTTGATTCGAAAGTTATGCTTGCTCAGGCTCTACGCAATTATCGTGGTGGCTTTGTTTTAGTTAGCCATGATCACGACTTTGTCACTGAGTCAGGAATTCAGAAACAAGTCACTCTGTAACCGCCCAGAATGTCCAGCGGAACATAAATGGGGGTAACATGAAATTGCCCCCAAACAGCGTTAGAGCTTACAGAGACAGCATTGCTACAAGGACTTATTTGGCTTAATTTGAGTTCTAGGCGGGTGATACGTTCTCTTCTTTTATGCATTGGTGTCATTGATTTTGTTTAGTCTTGATCTCTTTCGCTTTGCTCCGCCAACCAACTGACCAGTTTGCCTACCATCGAATTGCGTTCGTGTTTTGGATTGAGCAGGTGATAACCATTTCCAGAAGCGACATAGCTGTCGAACGGCTGTATTAAGCGCTTTGATTTTAAGTCTTGCTCTGCCAGAGTAATGTCACCAATCGCCATGCCAAAGCCTTGTTGGGCTGCATTTACCGCCTGATCAAGTGTGGCAAAAGTCTGGTTACCTTTGCCCTGAACATTGCGATATCCTCGCGACGCCAGCCACATCGACCAGTCTGACTGCTCCGTATTCGCATGAAGCCAAGTACAACGTTTGAGCAGGTTTAGCTCATCTATTGTTTCTTCTGAAACAGACAATGCCATCTTTTCCCACAACTGTGGCGCACATACTGGAGCCAGAAGCTCGTCGAACAATAGTACTTGTTCAATGGTCTTATTGCGGATGGGTTTTCCGTACGAGATGACTAAGTCAAAACTATCGAAGTTGGGTATCGCCTGATGCTTTGTGGTTGAGGTCAGTTCGACATTCACATCAGGATAAGCTTGCTGAAAATTGGCGATGTGACCTAACAGCCATGTGGTAATACAGCTTGGTGCGTTCAACTTGATTCGGTTTGCACTATCCACCACTTCACGAATCGACATTTGTAAGCGATGAATGATTTCTTCTGCGAGAGGGATAAACTTCGCGCCTTCTGGAGTCAAAGCCAGTCCTCGTGCCTGACGATAAAACAATGCAACACCCATCAGACTCTCGATTGACTGGATTTGGCGGCTGATCGCGCCTTGAGTCATGTTAAGCGCTTCTGCAGCGTGAGTGAAATTCAGATGTTGCGCTGTGGCTAAAAACGCTTGCAGGTTTTTTGTCGAAGGGAGTCTAGTTTGCATGTCATCTATCCATGATTTTTTTGCATGGCTAGTATGCCTTTAATTCGATTTAACCGAAAGCGTTTCTTGACTAATTTATTACCAATACAGAAATTAAATTTAATTTAGTCGGTTAAAACTGATTATGTATTCATATTGGGATAATAAATATAATGTCATTAGCTGAGAAGTTAGCTCCTGAGAGCATAAAAAAGTTAATACCATATCAGTCTGCAAGACGCATTGGCGGCGCTGGGAGATTGTGGCTTAATGCGAACGAGTTGGAAGAGCCGCTGCTGTACAAAGAGCACCAGTCTCCACTGCATCGCTATCCGGATTTTTTGCCTCATGATATTGCATCTGCATACCAGGCTTACTGCTCAACGTCACAGCCAACATTGGCAGTGCGTGGTGCGGACGAAGCAATTGATTTGCTCATTCGTACCTTCTGTCAGCCAGGTAAAGACAGCATCGCGATATGCAGTCCGACTTATGCGATGTACGAGTTTTGTGCTGAATCCTTGGCGATTGATGTTATCGACTCTCCACTGCTTTTGCCGAACTTTGATCTCGACGTTGAGAGTGTGGTTCAAGCTGCAGAGAAGGCGAATCTGGTATTCTTATGCTCCCCAAACAACCCTACGGGTCAGTTGTTGAGCTCCCAAAAGATTGTTGACGTGTTAGAGCAGACACAGCAAAGCGCCATTGTGGTTGTTGATGAGGCTTATATCGAATTTGAACTTGACCAAAGTGTCGTTGAGCTAATTGACCGTTATCCAAACCTGGTTGTGATTCGCACTTTGTCTAAAGCTTTCGGTTTGGCCGCGGTACGATGCGGGTTTATTATCGCTCAGCAGTCGGTTATGGATTTTGTCTACAAGCTGATTCCCCCGTACCCGATGCCGGACAGCTCAGCAGAAATCGTTCTCCAAGCGTTAAGTGCTGAAGGATTAGAAAAGGTAGCGGCTCATACCCATACCCTGATTGAATCTCGTCAACGTTTTATTGAACGTATTGAAGGTCTTGACTGGATTGAAACCATTTACCCGTCAGCGACTAACTTTGTATTAATTCGCACTAAGCCGAATGTGAATCTTTTTGAATACTTACGAGAGCAAGGCATCGTAACGCGTAACCAGACTCATGAGCCTAGTCTGCAAAACTGTGTTCGAATCACGATCGGTTCGGAAAAGAGCATGCAGGAAGTGGCGGAAACTATTTGTAACTACACCAATCTAGTGACACCATCAATCGAAATATAATAAGGACATTACACATGAAAAAAATGCTGAGCGCGTTAGCTTGCACCGCCGCACTACTATCGACTTCTTTGATGGCAAAGGAAGTTCGTCTGGCTTCTGACTTTACGTACCCACCATTCAATTACAAGGATGCTAGTGGTACGCCGGTTGGTTTTGATATCGAAATCGCAGACGCCTTGTGTGCAGAAGCGAAGCTTGAGTGTACCTGGGTGTCACAAGGATGGGATTCTCTGATCCCGAGCCTGCTTGCGCGAAAATCAGACGTGATCATGGCTTCAATGCGTATTACTGACGATCGTAAAAAACGCGTACTGTTTACCGACAAGTATTACCAAACGCCAGCTCGCTTTGTTGCTAAAGCAGACAACAACATTGAGATCAGTGAAGCTGGTTTAAAAGATAAAGTAATTGGCGTTCAAAGCGGTACGATTCACGATATGTATGTGACGGATAAATTTGGCTCGGTTGCGACCATCAAACGTTATTCAGGTCAGGACGAAGTGTATCTGGATATGGCAAATGGCCGTTTGGATGCGACTTTTGGTAACTCAGACCAACTTGCGCTGGCGTTTTTAGACAAAGACATTGGCAAAGGTCATGAGTTTGTTGGCGAAGCTGTAACGGATAAAGCCTACATTGGTGAAGGTACGGCACTAGCACTGCGTAAGAATGATAAAGAATTGGCTGAGAAGTTTAACCAAGCGATCAAAACCATTCGTGCAAATGGTACTTACGACAAGATTGCTGCGAAATACTTCTCCTTCGACATCTACGGCGAAGAGCTTTAATTACCGATAGATTCATTCCATCAAATCAACAAGGCCTACTTTGTTTAGCAAGGTAGGCCTTTTTATTAACTCAATGCGTTAACGACATTTCATTCTCTGTCTGGCGAAAAGATGAAAAATCAGCAAGCTAAGTTTAAAATGTGTGTCTATTTCTGATGATATGACGCCTTCTATGCATTCAAACAAGCTCACCATCCCATTGCCTTCGCTGATTCACCGTATTGGTGGCGAGCACGCTAAGCGGGCCAAAATGATTGCGATGGAGAAGGGGTGTGAGTTGAAGCGTGTCCGACGTTCCAGAAACTGGCAGGTTTCTGGTGAGGCATTGGATTTGAAAACCTTTCTTGATCATCTCAAAGCAGAAGAGTCAGAGGCGCTGTGTTTTGTGATCAACAAGATGGAAGTCGGACTCGTGGCTCATCAGGATAAATTAGAGCCGCTGGAAGCCAAGTTGATTCGTTTAGTGGTGGAGAACCCTAACGTCACCCTGGCTGAACTAATGACAGAAACCAATTGTACAATCGCTCAAGCTCGCACTGCGCGTTTTGATGCGGAAATGTTGTAATGGTTTCTGTTTCAAACAGCCAAACAGCTCAGTAAGATCATAAAAAGCCACCCCGTGAGTTATCATCGGAGTGGCTGTTGTGGTTTAGTCTTTGGTTGGCTTGAGCCTTGTTACTTTTCTAATGCTGGTTTAGAAAGCGTCTTTTGCGTTTCTTTTTGGTTTGCTTGCTGCGCACCTTCGCTTGATGTTTCTGGTAACACTAACGTCATTACAATCGCTGCAATACCGCTGGTAGTAACCGGAGAGCCGAAAACGCTCTGCATGATTTTTGGCATTCCTTCCAGAATTTCAGGAACAAGCATTACGCCAAAACCAATACCAAATGAAACGGCGAGTATCATTAGGTTTCGGCGATCTAACTCTTCATTCGCAATGATCTTAATACCTGCTGCTGCAACGGTACCAAACATGACTAAAGTTGCGCCGCCGATAACCGGTTTAGGGATGGTAGTCAGAATGGCACCGATGAGAGGAAACAATCCGAGAGCCACCAAAATAAGTGCGATAAAGTAGCCCACATAGCGGCTTGCAATCCCAGTCAGATGAATAACACTGTTGTTCTGGCTGAAGGTGGTGTTCGGGAACGTATTAAATACCGCAGCAATCAGCGAGTTTACGCCATCGCCAAGTATCCCAGCTTTAATTCGTTTAAGGTATTGTGGGCCAGATACTGGTTGCTTGGTGATAATGCAGTTCGCCGTAATATCGCCTGCTGACTCGATGGCAGTGATGGCGTAAATAACAGCGATTGGGACAAATGCAAACCAATCAAAATCAAACCCGAATTTGAATGGAACAGGGACGCTGACTAAAGGCTGATTAAACGCCCCTTCTAAGTTGACCATGCCCATAAAGGCTGCCAGAACATAGCCAATAACCATACCGATCAAGATGGACGACAATCTTACCATTAGGTTTTTAGAGCGGTTTAAGACGATGATGGTGGTTAAAACCACTGTCCCCAAAACAAGGTTGTTCCACGAACCAAAATCAGGCGCGTTGAACCCGCCCGCAAGGTCGGTCATTCCGACTTTAATCAAAGATATCCCTATCGTTGTTACCACGATACCCGCCACGACAGGTGTGATAATACGTTTAAGTTTGCTGATAAACTGAGAAAGGATGATTTCGACGAAGGCACCGACAAAACACACCCCGAAGATCATTGCCAGAATATCTTCTGGACCACCACCTTGTGATTTAACGATGAAGCCTGCCGCCAAAACAGAACTCAGAAACGCAAAACTGGTGCCCTGAACGCAGACTAACCCCGCGCCTATTGGGCCGATACGGCGCGCCTGTATAAAGGTGCCAATCCCTGACACGATTAACGCCATACTGATGAGATAAGGAACGTGCTCGCCGAGTCCAAGCACGCCGCCGATGATGAGGGTTGGAGTAATGATTCCGACAAAACTCGCAAGTACATGTTGTAGCCCTGCGTAAAGTGCTGCGCCGGCTTTGGGCTTGTCTTCTAACCCATATATGAGGTCGTGGGTTTCCTGTTGAGACATACTGACTTCCTTGTATTCATTATTGTGTACTATTTTATGAATACATCTGAGCAATCTTTGTGCCACAAACTTCCTGACTGGTTAGTCAAGTTATTCCAGTGGGTTAGGAGAAAACCGTGTTGAGTTGACGGAAAATATTGTTTCGTATTGGTGCAATAATGCTCAATTTAGTGCATGTACAACCCGTCACTTTTTTGTTTTACACACACTTAATCGATTGAAATTACCATAAAAAATTTACCATAAAAAAAGCCACCTAGATTTCAGGTGGCTTCAAATGACTAGTGAGCAGAGAGGTTAATTCAACACTTCTTTCAGGCGTTGTCGCTCTTCGTCAGTCATCTTGGTTTTATTCAAAAATGGCATATCAGCACTTTCAACCGAGCGAACCAGAATTCTTGCTTTCCAGCGTTCGATATCTTGCCAGCTATCAAAAACGGCACCGCTTGGCGCGACCTTGAATACATCATCCGTTGGTGTAGAGCTATGACACTGACTACAGCGCTCACTGATGATCTGTTTTGCGATCTTCTGTTCTTCCGTTAATGAAACTTCAGTCGCTATTGCTGCATGCGGGCTGTCTGCATTGGCGACGGTAGGTTGTGATGCGCTGCGAGAAGAAGACTGCCAACTTACCAATACCGCCAGAACCATCATGGCACAGGCTCCACTTAACAGAACGCTTGGTCTATTTTGCCCGATATGTTTGAGGTTAAAGTAATGGCGAATATACGCGCTGATGATCATAACGAAAAAGCCAATCAGCCAGTTCAGTGGATGTTGATAGATCATTGGATAGTGATTGCTGATCATCAAGAAGATTACTGGCAGAGTGAAGTAGTTGTTGTGAATAGAGCGGCGCTTTCCTTCTAAGCCTGGAGCGGGGTCCACGGTTTCACCTGCGGTAACTTGCGCCACCATTTTACGTTGGCCAGGAATGATTTTGTGGAAGACGTTATTGACCATAATCGAGCCAATGAGCGCACCCATATGAATAAACGCACCTCGTCCGCTGAACAGTTGGGTAAATCCGTAGAAAAACAGTGCTCCAAACGCAAGTAGTGCTGCACTGAACAGGGCTGTATTTCGGCTCAAAGGTGAACGCATTAATGCTTCATAAACCACCACGCCCAGTAGAATGCCACCAACGCCAACCCCGACTGCTTGCAGAGAAGTTAGCTCCATGACACGAGGGTCAATCAGATATGCTTGGGCGTTGAAGTAGTACATCCAAATCATCAACGCAGAGCCAGTTAACCATGTGGCGTAGGCTTCCCATTTAAACCAGTGCAGCTTTTCCGGGATTTTTTCCGGACCTACCTGATACTTGGCGACTTCGTAAAATCCACCACCATGTACTGCCCATAGGTCGCCTTTGATGCCTTTATCTTTTTTCCATTTTGGCGGTGTCTCTAAGTTATTATCCAGCCATGTGAAGTAAAAGCTTGCTCCAATCCATGCGACGCCACAGATCACATGAAACCATTTGATAAACAGCGCCAGCCATTCATACAGTTGCGGCCACATCGTAATATTCCTTTTTAAATTTTGATTCCTTGAACATGCGTTCGTTAAAGATTGTTCTTTGAGAGGGGGATTTGCCCAACTGCCTCACTGAAGAACAATCATCTCTTCTCTTTGGGGCATTGCCCTCTAACTTCCTCGGTAGCTCGAATAAGAGAATGGGGATAGGAGAAGAGGAATGTGGTAGTTACCCTCGTCATAGACGTTGAAATTTACGTCTATAAGAGGAAAGAAAGCGCTGCCAAACTGTGCATCACAATAAGGTGCGACAAGAAAGCGCAGCGTATAACCCTGTTTTTCCAGGATTAGCTCTGGGAACTTGGCGCGACCATCTTGATTGGTGGTGGCCTCCGCGAGACACATTTGGTCGTTGAGGCTAAATAACTGAACTTGAATACCAGCTGCGGGCTTTCCGTTTGCGGTATCTAACACGTGGCAACTGAGTTGTTTCATAACAAGGCTTCCATTCTGATTTTGCTGATTTTCTGTTGTTCTAGTGCTGCTTGATGTAGCTCTTCATCCCTCGAACGATTGATTCGGCCTTTGAGTAGGTTGAGCATTTCTTCTGCAGTCTTGT
This sequence comes from Allocatenococcus thiocycli, assembly GCF_921292965.1. NCBI lineage: Bacteria > Pseudomonadati > Pseudomonadota > Gammaproteobacteria > Vibrionales > Vibrionaceae > Allocatenococcus > Allocatenococcus thiocycli. The sequence goes on along the minus strand of NZ_CAKLCK010000039.1, from coordinate 58,267 downwards.
TGGTGGCACACACGATAAAAATGAATCCAAATTTGTCGTGGTATTTTCGATTGAGCGTAAGCAGTTCTTGCAACACATCGGTAGAAGCCTGTTTAACGTTCTTTTGCTCTTTTTCGCTGAGGTCTTTGCCTTGTGAGTACTTCTTTTTCAGGCTATTGAGATCACCAATCATCGGGTGACCTGCAAATGCTTCCAGCCAGTCGTTTTCTTTTAACTTGGTAAAGGCAATCTCTGCGCTACGAAGTAAAGAATCTATTGAGTCAAACGGCATGCGGATTTTCATTTCTTGCTGCCAACGTTGGCTGGTGCAAATTCTTTCCAGCTGTTCATCACTTAGGCTCAAGGCAAGGTTTACTGTACTCATTGATGATTTTCCCTGATATTTTTGCGTGCGAGATTGGCTTGTTGCCATTGTTCTTCGTTCTGTTGTTGTACATCGGGCTGCATTTCATTATGTTGTTTGTTAGCTTGATGTTGCTTAAACCGTTCCATCAATTGGGCAGATACTGAGACCGCCACTTCCATTGGTAATTTGCCCGTGATGTCTGGATTCCCAATCGGGCAGGTGAGCTGATCGAGCAAGTTGACGTTGCTCAGTTGTTCTTTAAGGCGGAACTTGAAACGTTGGCTTTTACCTTGTGAGCCAATTAAGCCCACATACGCAAAGCGCTTGCTTTCTAGCGCTTGCTGAGTCAGCTCAAAATCAAGCGCGTGGTCTTGCGTCATGATCAACACAAATGTGTTGTCTTTTAGTGTTTCGATTGCATCGACCGGATTGGCATGTAGCGATGTCTCTATTCCTTTTTGCGATAAAGGCGACAGCCATTCAGGGCGACTGTCGATGACTTTTACATGGCAAGGCAAACCACTGAGGATACTAGTGAGTGCCTGACAAACATGTCCGGCACCAAATATTGCAACCTGTGGCGTTTGTGTCTGGAAAAACTCGAACATCACTTGCACCGCTCCGCCACAGCATTGTCCAAGATCCGCAGACAGGGCAAAGCGTTCGATAATGGGTTCAGCGTGTTGAAGCGCCAGATTTTCACGCGCTTTGGCGATCACCTGGTATTCGAGGTTGCCGCCGCCGAGCGTGTCGAACTGGCCTTGAGCAGAGATAACCATCTTCGCGCCACTGGATCGCGGCACTGATCCAACATAAGCCAGAACCGTTGCAATACAGTAAGCCTGACCTTGTTGCTCAAGTTGCTGGCAGGCGGCTAACCAGTTCATGCCCGGGTTCGACAGGTAGGCATCATTGTTCGACGACATAGGATTCCTCCTGCATTGATTGCTCTTCAATCCACTGTTGCTGATGCTCGCAAGCGTTAAGGATTTCTTCACCTGTTGCAGGCGCGTGTAGTGCTGGAGCGCATTGATGTTGACTGATTGAGGCTACTGCATCGTAAATTGCGCACCAGACACTGTTCGCGTGCATGAATGGCGGCTCACCAACGGCTTTGGAACGGTAAATGCTGTATTCTGGATTGGCCTGATCGTACAGATCAACATGCATTTGTTTCGGGTAGTCACCGATGGTCGGGATCTTGTAATTCATCGGGCTGTTGCTTAGCAGGTGACCATTCTCATCCCAAACCAATTCCTCTGTGGTTAGCCAGCCCATGCCCTGAATGAATGCACCTTCAATTTGTCCTTTATCAATCGCCGGATTCAGGCTGTTACCCACATCATGAAGAATGTCGACTTTTTCAACGCGCATTTCGCCAGTTAGAGTGTCGATCGTGACTTCTGAACACGAGGCTCCAAGGGCAAAATAAAAGAACGGACGACCCGTCGCGGTACTTCGGTCATAACCAATTTTTGGTGTTTGGTAGAATCCGCTTGCAGAGAGCGAAATACGGTTCATATACGCCAACTGAACTAACGCTGCCCAACTGACGGGTTGTTGGTATTTCGGTGATGATTCAATACCGACAAGCTCACCGTTGACAATGTCTGCCTCTTCGACTTGATAATGTTCACAAGCGAAATCAAGTAAGCGTTGTTTGATTTCCATCGCTGCATTGTGCGCCGCCATACCGTTAAGATCGGCACCAGAAGACGCTGCTGTTGGCGAGGTATTTGGCACTTTATCTGTGCGGGTTGAGGTGACAAGCACCTTGTTAATATCAATACCGAAAGACTGAGCAACAATCTGCTGAATCTTCGTATGCAGGCCTTGGCCCATTTCTGTCCCGCCGTGTGATACCTGAAGTGTCCCATCGGTGTAAACATGGATCAGAGCACCCGCTTGGTTAAGGTGTGTTGCCGTAAACGCAATCCCAAATTTAAGCGGAGTTAAAGCCAGACCTTTTTTCAGCACCGGGTTACTTTGGTTCCACTGATTAATTGCCTCGCGGCGAGCGCGGTAGTCACTTTGCTTCTCAAGCTGTCGCATGATATCCAGCATTGCGTCATGCTGTTCGACTTCCATACCATACGGTGTGATTTGTGCTCCATCGCGATATAGATTTTTGTAACGAACGTCGAGCGCATCCTGGCCGACTTGAAGCGCTAAATCCTGCATCGCTTTTTCAATCACGATCATGCCCTGAGGTCCGCCAAAACCACGGAATGCGGTGTGGGAAACCATATCGGTTTTGAGCCTGTTGCCAACCACACATGCCTGGCCGAGTGAGTAAGCGTTATCGGCATGGAACATGGCGCGATCGACAATTGCGTCGGAGAGGTCAGGCGAGTGACCACATAAACCGTTTACTTCGATGTTTGCGGCGATGATTTGGCCTTGAGCGTCTGCCGCAAGCTGGTAACGGTTGTAGAAAGGATGACGCTTACCAGTGACGGTCATATCGAGTGAGCGAGGAAGACGCATTTTTACTGCTCGTTTTGTATGGTGTGCCCCAAGCGCTGCCAGACATGCCCATTGAGCCGCCTGACTTTCTTTACCACCAAAGCCACCGCCCATACGTCGTATATCAACCGTGACTCGGTTAAAATCAATGTCTAATACTTCAGCGACCAACTTCTGAACTTCAGACGGGTTTTGGGTTGAAGAACGCAAGAATATGCCACCATCTTCGGTTAATTCTGCAAGACTTACCTGACCTTCCAAATAGAAGTGTTCCTGACCACCGACATGGATATCGCCGTGAATATAAACCGGCGCTTGGTCAAAAACTTGTTGTTCGACTTTTTTACCCATCTGGTGAGTAGGCAAAAGGGGATCTTGTGATGCGGCTTTTGGGTACGTCAGCGCCAGATCGCCCGTTTCGGTGTACTCCACTTTCGCCAGGCTTGCGGCTTTCCATGCTAGCTCATGTGTGGTCGCCAGAATGAGGGCAATAGGCTGTCCGAAGTACTTAATCTCGTTATTTATCGCCAGTAAGGGATCGCCTTTGAAAATGGTACCAATGTCCTTTTCTCCGGGAATCGAGGTCTCTGTCAGTACTTTAACGACACCTTCAGCGCACTCAACCTCCGATAAGTCGAGCTGTGTAATCTGACCTTTAGCAATGGTGCTGGTCACAACAGCCGCATGTACGCATCCAGCGGGAGTAGCGTAATCATCAACATAGAGCGCTTCACCGCCGACCTGCTTATCGGCACTTTCGTGCTTGTAAGATTTCCCTACGACTTGTTGGGATTCAGGGAGTATGGTTTGTCCCGATTCAACCTGAGTTAACTTACGCATCTTGCACCAACCTTGTCTCAATACTCTGAGACTCCAAATAAAAACGTTTAAGCAGGTTCTGAACCAACTTGACTCGATAAGTATTACTGCCTCGCACATCACTCAGTGGCTGAATCACCTGAGGTACCATTTCCTGAGCTTGCTGCACGACAGAAAGCGACAATGGCTTACCAATAAATAGCGCTTCTAACTGGCTATGGCGTACCGATTTTGCGGCTACTCCGCCAGCCGAGATGATACAGTTGGTGACACATTGGTTAGCGGCAAACGCCATGTTCAGTCCCAATGTGACTGTCGCGATGTCATCTTCGTAGCGTTTACTCACTTTATAGATAGCGTGGCGTTCGTTTTTAGCCAGCTGTGGTAAGTGAATCGCGCTGATCCACTGGTTAGGCTGAAGCGCAGTCTGGCGGTATCCGGTAATGTACTCTTCCGGTGCCAGTAACACTTTGTCTTCGCCATCATCTAATTCAATCAGGCCATGCAGGCTAATAAGTAGTGGGGCAATATCGCCAATTGGTGAAGCGTGGCCGAGACTGCCTCCAAGCGTTGCTCTGTGGCGAATAGTCAAACTACCCAAGCGCTCAATCACTTCATCAGCGGTTGGGAAATGTTGTTTAATAAATTCATGAACCTGCGTCATCGGAACTGCCGCACCAATGCGCCAACCTGCCGAAGTTTCTGTGATTGTCAGTAAGTCATCGACGTGAGATAAGTCGATCAGTTGCGCCAAAGGTTTGTGTTGCTGAGTCACCTCTAATGATAAATCCGTCCCGCCTGCGATCATTTTTGCCTCTGGCATCTCTTTGATTGCCTGAGCGAGTTGCTGACGGTTTTTTGGGCGCGCATAGTTCGGCTCATTTGTGTCTGCAACTGAGGCCATCCATGTTTTTACGCTCGCTTCATGAACGCTAAGCGGATCATCTATATGGCATGCCGCAATCGAGTTTGCGGCTTCAATCAATGGACCGTAGCCCGTGCATCGGCACAGGTTGCCAGAGAGATAATGGGTTGGGTTATGAGGCGCGACTTCTTGCTTTGACAGCGCATAGAGAGACATCACAATTCCCGGCGTACAAAAGCCACATTGAGAACCGTGATGATCGACAACCGCTTGCTGCACAGGATGAAGCTGGTTGTTTTGTTTTAGGTGCTCGACGGTAATGATCTGTTTACCGTGCAGAGCATGAATCGGCGTGATGCAGGCGTTGATTTGTCGATAACTCAGTTTATCTGCGTCATCAGTATCAACGACGACTACCGTACAAGCGCCACAATCACCACTGGCACACCCTTCTTTAGAGCCTGTCATGTGTTTTTGTTCACGCAAGTAGTTCAAAAGCATGGTGTCTGCTTTTGCTGATGCCACTTTGACGACATCATTATTAATCATGAGCTCTAACATAACTTCCTCTATTCATTATTGTTAAAAACCTGTCCATATGGTCAACTCAAAGGCCCCAAATAGCTCGCGCAGTCTTGGCGAAAGCACAAGCTAAGGATGAATCTGTTATTTGTTTCGTCTTTGCATAACTGGCCGACTTGTTGGTATTAGCCAGTTGGTATGAGTACTAAAGCAAAAACCTGACCAATTGGTCGTATTTTTAAAAATAACTTTCCACTTTTAGCTTGAAGGCTTATATATCAAGCATAATATGCGTGCCAGAAAACCCCAATAATTTGGGGGGAACTGATGAGGTAACTGGATTGTGTACAATTTTGGTGCTAACTCTTGTATACATTGCACTCATTTGATGCAGGTCTTGTTTGCTGAGTAATTCGGAACCCCGATATCAGCGGTTCGCTGAGCGCTCTCTGGGTTGGCGCGTATTTTGTAAAGTACTTTGTAGATAGGTTTATGAGTGTAAAGAGGCCAATGAGTATTTTAGCCAGCTATGCTGAAAAGCGATTTACTACGATTGGTGAAGGTAAAAAGTCGAAAGGTAAGGAGTCAACTTGACGGTAGAAGCAGGGCAAACGAAACGAGCGAATGTCGGTGAGATCAGACGGCGTAATGAAGAGCTAATCTTACAAGCTGCGGCAGATGAGTTCGTTAAGCATGGCTACAAAGGCACCTCTGTTCAGGCTATTGCAGACAGAGTGAACCTACCAAAAGCGAACCTGCTGTACTACTTCAAGTCAAAAACTGGCATCTATAAGGCGTTATTGAAAGACATTCTCACGCTATGGAATGACGGTTTTTCGGAACAAGCCGCCATGCTACCGCCAGAGGTAGTGCTAAGAAATTACATCGTCGGTAAGATGCAATACAGCCGCACACACCCAAAAGAATCGAAAATCTTCGCACAAGAGATCATTCAAGGTGCGCCGATTATTGCGGATTCCATTCAATTCCCAATGGTTAACTGGGCGGCAGGCAAAGCAACGATTATTCAATCCTGGATTGATCAGGGATTGATTCGTCCGGTCGAACCGTTGCACTTGCTGTTTTTGATTTGGGGAGCGACCCAATTTTACGCCGACTTTGATACCGAAATCAGGCTGATTAAAGGTGGCCCCCTGTCGACAGAAGAATTCGAAAAAGCGCAGGAGTTTGTGGTTGATATGGTGTTAAGAGGCTTGAGCGTAAAGGGCTGAGTTTTAGTCTATGAGTGCTTAAATAGCCACTGTGTTTAGCAGTGGCTATTTTGCATTGAATGACTAATCAAGCGTCAAACATCCAGCGAAATTGAGGCATATAGTCCAGGTTCTCTTTCACTGTTTCTTTCAATGCTTCATCCAGTACCGTGCCCATATCAACCATAGGGGTATCCCAATTACACTATATCCAGTGTCAGTAATAATCGTCGTTCGTGATGGATAAGTTCCGGTGATCGGTGGACTAGCCCTGTGGCTTCGTTTCCTTCCCAACCACTTCCTTTTAATAACGCGACATCACCAACGGCCATCTGCTGTATTGCGGTATCACTGTCATACAAACCCGACAGATGATCTGGCTGGCCTAAATTGCCTGATCCCAATTTACTGCGATCAATATCATCATTGTTCAACCATTGGGTAGCAGAGCCGGCATACGTCGATACAAGGCGACACGGTACGTGATCAACGTGGAACCTGGGACACATCGGTTTGTCCAGAGCGGTGAGTCGCAAGCCCGCCTCTCTCAAATCAAACAGACAACAGAACATATCCACTATCAAGGCGATATCTTCACCTAAGGCATTGGCACAAGGATGTCCTGATAGCTTACTTCGAACCCATTCTGCGGCATCATCTGGAGTGACAGTCTGAACTAAAGCCAGTGTCTTCTCTTCTCGGAGCATTTCTTCAATACTATGTGTTACTTCTGCTGAGAGTGTGCGTTTCCAGATCGCAATGTTTTGTTCTGTTTGGTAAATATCTGCCAAAACATTCGGCATCGGGGCTATCGGTTGCGATGAATTCAACATTTATATGCTCTCAATTTAGCTATGGTATCGAACAAACGTTTTAGACTAAGAAGTTGTCGAAATCATAAAACATAAAATATGTTATAACATAACAATCGAGATGCCAACCTTGATATTGTTTTCTGCGTCTATGTTAGAAGGTGATATTCATACGAGACGAACGAAGGATTGAATAGAGCTGTATCTGGGTAACGGTATTGAAACGAACATGATAGGGGTCGTCAGTTTGCCCCTAACTAAGTATGCAATGGTGACTAACGGTCAGCACCGTGACAACTTTTAATCTCTTCAATCAACGCTTTCGCCAATGGAGAAGCCGAGTTGTTTTTTAACGTGATCAGCATGACCGGAATTTGATAGGTGTACTTTTCCGGCAGGATAGGCTTGAACAACCCCTTGTCGACCCAATTGCTGGCATAGTGCTCGGGCAGGTAACCGATAAACGCGCCGGATAAAATGAGATGAGCAATTCCCTCATCGTGATAGGCGGTAGCGCTATTTTGGTAATTCAGTGCATCGTTGCGAGTTTCCTTATCTCGCATATAGTTACTGGTGATCACTTCTGCTTGTTGTAAAAGAGTCTTGATTTCAGAAGGCTTACAGTCGAACAGCGGGTGGCCTTTACCGCAATACAAATAGTTGGTTTCATTGTGCAGCGGATAGTAATCCAGTCCCCTTAATTGGTGGCGACTGACGCCGATCCCGACCAGCGAGCGGCCATTGGCTACGGACGTTTCAACTTCGCGTGCTTCACAGACGTTAATGTCGAACTGTAAGTTGTTGCTTCGGCTTTTTAATGACGACACTACCTCTGACACGCGGCAGCGCGGATCGTTGACTAAGGTGTCAATCATGGCAATCGTTGCTCGACCCGAGAGTTCGTTTTTCGAACTTGCGACGGTCGCAGCAAAAGCTTCACACTGCTGAAGTAACTCCAGCGATGCCTGATAAGTTACATGCCCTGCCTCTGTCACCTCAAAACCGCTTCGGCCACGTTTACACAGCTTAAGTCCAAGACGTAACTCCAAATCAGACAAATGTGAGCTAATGGTTGAACGCCCAATGTTTAGGCGGGATTCTGCAGCTGATAAACCACCGCATTCGACGATAGCGACGAATATCCTCAGCATACGTAAATCGACATCTTGAACCTGCATGGAGTGACCTCTTTTTATGTTGGCTGTTAGTTCGATAAAATCGGAATGAACTACGAACATTATGCTTTTATAAAACATCCAGAGCAAGCTAGCATAGGTCCATAAGTAACGTGATAGCAAAATATCGTATGTTAGGAGAACAAAATGACGTTTAGATATGGTGTAGACCGACTAAACCTAGATATCGTAAATGGAATTGCTGACGGCAGCATCAAAGCGGAACTGTGTGAAGAAGCGCTGGATAAGATCAATGCAAGTCGTCGTAATGTAGACATCATCGCTGCATCTGATAAGGCGGTGTACGGCATCAATACTGGTTTCGGTCCTCTATGTGATACGCAAATCTCACCTGAAGAAACGCATCTACTACAAAAAAACCTCCTGATTACTCATGCGGTTGGTGTTGGTGAGCCAATTGCTAAACCAATCTCAAAACTGATGCTGATTACTAAGGTGCATGCGTTAAGTCAGGGCTATTCGGGCATTCGCCTAGAAGTGGTTCAGCGTATGTTGGCGTTTATCGAACTAGACCTTATCCCAGTTGTACCGGAGCAAGGCTCAGTTGGCGCATCAGGCGACTTAGCGCCTCTTTCTCACCTGTTTTTACCATTGATTGGTGAAGGTGAATTCTGGCAGGGAGACCGCATTGTTCCTGCAGCGGAAGCGCTTCGTGAAAACGGCCTAGAGCCTCTTGAGCTGCATGCTAAAGAAGGTTTGGCACTGATCAACGGCACACAGTTCATCTTGTCACATGCGATTACCGCGCTTACAAAAATGCGTTACCTTCTGGATCTGGCTGATTTGGCTGGCGCGATGAGTATCGAGGGCATGCAAGGCAGTGGCTCGCCATTCAGAGAAGAGCTTCACCTGACGCGTGCGTTCGCAGGTAACATTGAAGTGGCAGCGCGTATGCGCCGTTTCTTCGAAGGTTCTGAGAACATGGCTTCTCATGCTGATTGTGTTCGCGTGCAAGACCCATATTCACTGCGTTGTATTCCGCAGGTACACGGTGCTTCTCGCAACGCTTTTAACCACTTAAAAGAGCTGGCTGAAATCGAAATGAACTCTGTGACTGATAACCCGATCGTTATCAGTTCTGAAGAAGCAATTTCAGGTGGTAGCTTCCATGGTCAACCTTTGGCGATGGTATTGGATTACGCTTCAATCGCAGCTGCGGAGCTGGGCAATATTGCAGACCGTCGTTGTTACCTGCTTCTTGAGGGCTTGCACGGTCTGCCGCGTCTGTTGACCTCATCTGGTGGTCTTAACTCGGGCATGATGATTCCGCAATACGCGACAGCTGCACTGGTTACTGAAAACAAATCACTCTGTTTCCCACCCTCTGCTGACAGCGTGCCGACCTCAATGGGTCAGGAAGATCACGTTTCTATGGGTAGTATTTCGGGTCGAAAACTGAACCAAATCTTAGGTAATTTAGAAAAGATTTTTGGCATCGAGCTGATGTACGCTGCACAGGCGATAGAGTTCAGACGTCCGCACAAATGTTCAGATCTGATTGAAGAAAACTTCCAGATTATCCGTGAGAAAGTTGCCAAGCTAGAAGAAGACCGCCTGCTTAAGCCTGATATCGATGCGATGATCACACTGGTTAAAACACAAGCATTTAACGTGAACTAAGGGAGACTCACAAATGGAAACAGTATTAAATTTTCAAGACCAGATTAAGCAAGGTATCCCTAGTACACTGCCGGAAGCAAAGCCTTATCCGGAAGGCGTAAACCGCGCGCCAAAGCGTAAAGACATTCTGAGCCCAGAAGAAAAGCAGCTCGCTATTCGTAATGCATTGCGTTACTTCCCGAAAGAGTGGCATCAGGAATTGGCAGCGGAGTTTGCTCAAGAGCTGAAAGATTTCGGTCGTATTTACATGTACCGCTTCAAGCCAAACTACAACATGAAAGCGCGCTCTATTTCAGATTATCCAGCCAAGTGTGAGCAGGCAGCGGCCATCATGCTGATGATCGACAACAACTTAGATCCTGCAGTAGCACAGCACCCAGAAGAGCTTATCACTTACGGTGGTAACGGCGCAGTATTCCAGAACTGGGCGCAATACCTGCTGACCATGAAGTATCTGAGTGAGATGGAAAGCGACCAGACGTTACACTTGTACTCTGGTCACCCTATGGGGCTGTTCCCGTCGTCTGAAGAGGCACCACGTGTTGTTGTTACTAACGGCATGATGATCCCGAACTACTCGAAGCCAGATGACTGGGAAAAATTCAACGCATTAGGCGTGACTCAATACGGTCAGATGACGGCTGGCTCGTTCATGTACATCGGTCCACAAGGTATCGTACATGGCACCACAATCACGGTAATGAACGCGTTCCGTAAGGTTTTGGAAAAAGGTCAAAGCCCACAAGGTAAGATCTTCCTGACTGCTGGTCTTGGCGGTATGAGCGGTGCGCAGCCTAAAGCTGGTAACATCGCCAACTGTATTACTGTGTGTGCAGAAGTGAACCCGAAAGCGGCGATTAAGCGTCACGAACAAGGTTGGGTCGATGAGCTAGTTGATAACATGGACGCACTGGTTGAGCGTGTTCGTCAAGCTCAGGCTAATGAAGAAGTGGTGTCGATTGCCTTTATCGGTAACGTGGTTGATGTATGGGAAGCTTTCTACGAGAAGGAAATCTTCGTACACCTGGGATCAGACCAGACGTCACTACACAACCCTTGGTCAGGCGGTTACTACCCGGTTGATATCAGCTACGAAGAGTCTAACCGTCTAATCCGTGAAGAGCCTGAAGTGTTCAAGGTAAAAGTACAAGAAACTCTGAAGCGTCATGCTGATGCAGTAAACAAACACACAGCTCGTGGTACTTACTTCTTTGACTACGGCAATGCCTTCTTGCTTGAAGCTTCTCGCGCTGGTGGCGATGTGATGGCTGAAAACGGCATCGACTTTAAATACCCATCATACGTGCAGGACATTCTTGGTCCTATGTGTTTTGACTACGGTTTTGGTCCATTCCGTTGGGTTTGTACTTCAGGTAAACCAGAAGATCTGGACAGAACCGATGCGATTGCTGCGGAAGTGCTCAGCAAAATCATGGAAGAGTCACCAGAAGAAATTCAGCAGCAGATGCAAGACAACATCACTTGGATCAAAGATGCGAAACAGAACAAACTGGTTGTAGGCTCACAAGCCCGTATTCTTTACGCGGATGCGCAAGGTCGTATGGAAATCGCGAAAGCATTTAATGATGCGATCAATCGCGGCGAAATCGGTCCTGTGGTACTTGGTCGTGACCACCACGATGTAAGTGGTACTGATTCACCGTTCCGTGAAACGTCTAACATCTATGATGGCAGCCGCTTTACTGCTGACATGGCGATTCACAACGTAATCGGTGATGGTTTCCGTGGCGCGACTTGGGTTTCTATCCACAACGGCGGCGGTGTAGGCTGGGGTGAAGTGATCAACGGCGGCTTTGGTATGTTACTTGACGGCAGTGACAGCGCTGAGCGCCGATTGAAGTCCATGCTTTTGTTCGATGTTAACAACGGTATCGCACGTCGTAGCTGGGCACGAAACAAAGAAGCTAATTTTGCGATTCAACGTGAAATGGAAAGAACACCGAAGCTTAAGGTGACGTTAGCAAACCAAGTTGATGACGACATTATCGAAAACTTGTCTTTCTAAGTAACTTGAAAGCTATCTAACAATAGAAAGAAACAAAAAAGGCAGCGAACTTCGCTGCCTTTCGTTTTTAGGTGTTGGTGAATTACCACATCAAATCATCAGGAACGACGAACTCTGCATATGGGTCATCCTCTGCAGGAATGTCGGCTTCAGGTTCTTTTTGATCGATAATTACAGACTCGTCACGTTGAGCAATTTTGTTTGCCACGCCACGAGGAATAACCACATAGCTCTCGCCTACAACCGCGATCGCCAGAATACCTTTGATCAACTGTTCACGAATCAGAGAATCAACGTACAGTGATTTCACCAAAGTGCCGTCTGTAAAGTTGTATTTGATGTCGCCATCTTTCAAATCAACTTTGTTCATTTCGATCAGTTGATTGATTTGCGCTTTGATCTCTTTACTCAAACGTTCAGCATTCTGTTGTTCGCTCAACGCTTTATCTCGTTCTAACTGCTGGCGTTTGCTCTCTTCAACGGCCGCTTTGACTTCGCGTGCCTGAACGCGGGATTTTTTAGAGCCTTTTTTCGCTTTCTTGAGTTTTTTCTCGTTAACTAAGCCAGCTTTTAGCATTTGTTCTTGAAGGGTAAGTTTTGCCATGTTTAATCCAGTTAATACGCAATTTTTGTTATTTTAACCAGTCCTGATCCGCAAGGAAAGGGCAGGTAAGGGATGTAGGCTGAATATCCTAATAAAATGCCGGCTTTTGAGGTAAAAGCCGGCGTGTCATGCTCAGTATGTTTGGCGTTTAAGGTGGTTACTTCGCGTTCCACTGCTTAGAGGTGACGAGGTTATCCATCACTTTGTTAACCGCTCGGTGCGCTTTAGCCACGATAGTGTCGACATCGTTACGGCTGGTAATAAGTGCTGGTGCAAAGCCCAGAATGTCACCATGAGGCATAGCCCTTGCGATCAGGCCGACTTCCAGGCAGGCGGCCGAGACTTGCGGACCCACTTTTAAATTGGGATCAAAGTGCGCGCGACGCAGTTTGTCTGGCGAGAACTCCAGTGCATGCAGTAAACCGATACCTCGAGAATCGCCGACGAGAGGATGATCTTGGAAGGTTTCCGTCATACGTTGTTGCAAATAAGCGCCCACATCTGCTGCGTTTTGAACTAAGCCTTCGCGCTCAATGATATCTAAGTTGCAGTTCGCCGCCGCTGCCCCCATTGGATGCCCTGAATAGGTATATCCATGGCCGATTGCGCCCCACAGGTCGGTACCGTTTTCCAGAACATTCCAAACGCGTTCGCCGACAATCACGCCTGAAAGCGGTTGGTACGCCGATGTTAAGCCTTTTGCAACTGTAATAAGGTCTGGCTTCATGTCATAGTGGATAGAGCCAAAATCAGAGCCCAAACGACCAAATCCACACACTACTTCATCAGCGATCAACAGAACATCGTATTTATCGAGAACTTTACGGACCGCCTGCCAATAGCCTTGTGGCGGCGGGACGATACCACCAGTTCCAAGCACTGGTTCGGCAATCATTGCTGCGACGGTGTCAGGCCCTTCGGCGAGGATCATTGACTCAAGCTGATCCGCACAGTATTGGGAAAATTCTAACTCTGATAGTGAATCATCTTCACGGCGGTAATAGTAGGGGGCCATGGTGTGCTTGATGCGTTCCAGTGGCAGATCAAAGTGGGCGTGGAACAGTGGTAAACCAGTCATCGAGCCTGAAGCGATACTTGAACCATGGTAAGCGCGATCTCGGGAGATGATTTTTTTCTTCTCAGGGAGGCCAAGGACATTATTGTAGTACCAGACTAATTTGAGCTGGGTTTCATTCGCATCACTACCGGACATTCCGTAGTAAACTTTGCTCATGCCGTCCGGTGCCATTTTGATAATTCGGTCTGAGAGTTTAACCAAGGCTTCATTGGTGTGACCAACATAGGTATGGTAGTACGCCAACTCTTTCGCTTGCTCGTATATCGCTTCCGCCATCTCTGTTCTGCCATATCCAATATTTACGCAATACAAGCCAGCAAATCCGTCGATAAGCTCAGTCCCTTCTGAGTCGGTGATTCGAATGCCTTGTCCGCTTGATATGATTCTGCCCGGAAGCTCACCAGCCGCGTACTGCTTGAGGTGGGTTGAGGCATGAAAAACACGTTGACGATCGATCTCCAGTAGTTGTTGTGTTTTATTGTTCATAGTCCTTCTCCTGTTTATCTCCAACTTTCTTGTCTCAACAGCCACTCACGCTAGGCAGGTTGCCTAAGCAGCAATATTTAATTTCGCTGAATTCTTCAAAGCCATGATGACTCCCCTCGCGTCCCAATCCTGACTGTTTTACGCCGCCAAATGGGATAGGGTGGCCAGTCATCTTGACGGAATTGACGCTCACCATGCCAAATTCCAAACCACGCATACATCGCCATATCTGGTGGATGTCATGTCCATAAACGTAGGCGGCGAGGCCATATTCGGTGTCGTTACTCATGTCTATCACGGTGTCTAAATCTTGATAGGGCAGCACGCCAGCGACGGGACAAAAGTTTTCTTCGCGGTAGACGGCCATTTCAGATGTCACATCGGCGAGCAGGGTTGGTGCAAAGAAGTTTTCACCCGGAACGGAGTCGTGGTAACCCGCAACCAATCGCGCCCCTTTTTCAAGTGCGTCACGAACGAAATCGTGAGCTTTGTCCACCGCGGCACGATTGATCAGAGGTCCCATATTGGTCTTGTCGTCTAAGCCGTTACCCAACACAATCATGCTCATGTGTTTGGCAAAGGCTTCTAAGAACGGCTCGTATTTATCCTGCGGAACGAAAATTCGGTTTGCGGCCAAGCAGTCTTGTCCGGCAGTTTGGAATTTTGCATCTACGGCTGCTTTGGCTGCGGCTTCGACTTCCATATCGGGCAGGACGATAAAAGGTGCGTTACCACCTAATTCCATACTGCATTTCTTTACCGTTTGTGCCGCGTCACGCAGGAGCAATTTTCCTACTCGGGTTGAGCCTGTGAACGACAGGGCTTTTACTTTATCGGAGTGACACAGCGTCTTAGAGATCATGGCAGCGTCACCGGTCACCACATTAAAAACACCCGCCGGAAACCCGGCTCGATCGGCGAGCTCTGCCAAGGCTAACGATGAAAATGGTGTTTCGCTCGCAGGCTTGATTATCACAGGGCAACCAATCGCTAATGCGGCCGCAGCTTTTCTCGTCACCATCGCATTAGGGAAATTCCATGGCGTGATTAATGCTGCAACCCCAATAGGCTCGCGAATTGTCGAAAGCTGGGCATTAGGTATATGGCTGGGAATGGTTTCACCGTAGCTGCGGCGTGCTTCTTCTGCAAACCAGCGAATAAAAGACGCGCCGTAGTCAATTTCACCAAGTGCATCGCCTATGGTTTTGCCTTGCTCCATCACCATTAAACGGGCGAGATCTTGTTTGGATTGCAGTATTAGATCGTGCCAACGCATCAAGACTTCAGCACGTTGCTCTGCCTGCATTTTTCGCCACTGACGAAAGGCACGATCAGCATCATCAATCGTTTGGTAGAGTTGCTGCTGGGAAAGTCGGGTGGTATATCCGATGATGCTGCCGTCGGCAGGGTTATGAACGGGATGGAAATGATCGCCACTTGTCCACTTGCCATTAATGTAGGCGAGTCCTCTCACCAAGCGTACGTCTTCCATGATTGCCATCATGTCATGCGACGCTTTGACTTCGTCTCCATGTTTGATTTCGTTGCTATGAAACGGGTGAAGTGCTGTCATAAGTCCCTCTCGAACATCGTTATCCATAGTTAAACTGTAATCGAGGAGGGGGATAAATTATTTCTGATGCGAAAGGCAGAACCGCGAGGTTTTTCTTTATAAAGACAGAAAGTAGCGTTTTTTTCTGCTGAGATCAGATTTCACTTTTCCTTTCAGAACAGAACGTTTTGCTTGATCTCTAAGTTACCAGAATCGCGTTTGATGGTTTTAGTGACGATGTAGGTGAAGTAGCGTTCAATGCCGACTTCTGAATCCAGCCAGTTGTCGATCAGCCTCTGGTATTGGTCGATATCTTCGGATTGAACTTTGAGGATATAATCAACGCCACCGCCTGTGGCGTAGCAATCGGTCACTTCAGGAGTATGCTTTACCAATTGCTCAAAACGTCTGAACGCCTGTGCGTTGTGTTCTTTGAGTGAGACTTCCACCATGACGGACGTTCGTTTAAACAGCACATCGGTATTCACTCTGGCACCATAACCTTCGATGATGCCGGCTTCTTCAAGTTTTTTCACACGTTCCCAGCACGGGCTGACGGACAGGTTAATTTCTTCTGCAAGATGAGATTTGGTGATGCGGCCATTGTCATGCAGAATCTGTAGAATTTTGACGTCGTAGCGATCGAGGCGCATGGTTGGTCTCCTCTTGGTTGGGACGAAATGCTGATGCTGTTTAGCTAGCCGTTTAAGTTAATACTCCGCAATCCTTCGCGATGACGGCGAGCGTGTCGCCAATATTCACCATAGCAGGAAAACGGCGTGCAGCGAAAATGCCATCTCTCTCGGCGCGATATTCTACTGGCACTTCGCCAGTTCGTTCTGTTGAATAGATTCTTACAATGACATCACCTTGTTTGATGGCATCACCAAGTTCAAACCGGTATTCCGCTATGCCTCTGTGCTGGCTTTGGACATAACAGTCTGCATCTGGCATGTCGAGCAACTGGGTTGGTTGACTGGGCTTTTCATAATTGCCAGAAAGGTTGCCAGCAAAACGCAGGAAATTACGGATACCGCGATCGGCATATTGAATAGTTTGTGGTGTGCTGGTACCGCCTCCGCGCAGTTCCGTGGTGACAAAGACTTTATCCTGAGATTCAACCGCGGTGTCATACAGACTGGTGGCATCCATTTCGAGCATAATCATGGTGTAAGGTGCACCAAACATTTTCGCTCCCAATATGCAGGCTTCTTCCTGTTCTGGATTATCTAAGCGATGTGCGGCGGCAAAAGGGACGATGTCTAACGTTTTTCCCCCTGAGTGAATATCCAGAGCGAAATCGCACAATGGCACCAGATAGCGGGTGAAGTAGTCGGCGATTTTCTCTGTGACTGTTCCCGACGGGTTGCCGGGAAAGCTGCGGTTTAAGTTACCTTTATCGATAGGGGAAGTGCGGGAAGCATTCTGGACCGCGGGCAAATTCATCATTGGGACAATAATCACGCGCCCTTGTATCTGCTCAGGCTGTAATGAACTCGCCAGCTTTAACAGGCTGGTGATCCCTTCATATTCGTCGCCATGATTTCCCACGGTTAAAAGTGATGTTGGACCCGGGCCATTTTTTATCACGGTTATCGGGATCATTACGCTTCCCCATGCGGAATCGTCATGGGAGTAAGGCAGGGAGAGAAAACCATGTTGGGTACCTTCTCGGTCAAAGTCTACGGTGGCTGTGATCGAGCTGTTTTGCATGCAAACTCCTTTTTCTTTGCTAAGTTCTTCGTTTCAACCCTTTCTAATCAGTGTTTAACAAACAAGTGGCGGGGAAAATCACACAATGTTTTTGCGCCAAGGCGGGTAATAACAATGCTTTCTGTGGTCTCTAGGCCCCAGTCTTTAAACCATAGGCCGGGCATAAAATGGAACGTCATGCCCTCTTTTAGAACGGTTTTGTCGGTGTCGCGAAGACTCATGGTCCGTTCGCCCCAATCGGGTGGATAACTCAGTCCAATGGGATAACCGCAACGAGCGCCTTCACGGGAAAAGCCTGCTTTATCGAGGACTTTATTCAAAGCGTTGGCGATATCAGCACACGTGTTGCCGGGTTTAGCGACTTCTAAACCTGCTTCAAGACCTCTTGTGAGCGCTTCGTCGGCACGTTTAAACTTGTCATCAGGTTCGCCTAAGAAAATAGTGCGGGATAGAGGGCAGTGGTAACGCCGATGTGCACCAGCGATTTCAAAGAAGGTCCCTTCTCCTTTTTTGAACGGCCTGTCGTCCCAGGTTAAGTGAGGCGCGGAAGCATCAGCACCAGAGGGCAATAGCGGAACAATTGCGGTGTAATCACCAAAATGATCCTCATGACCAAGGACCGCCTGACGGTTAATCTCTGCAACCAGATGATGTTTAGGCAAGCCTGGTTCGATCATATCAAACGCGACACGATGCATGTTTTCGACAATACGCGCAGCGCGGTACATGTAGGACAACTCTTGGTCCGACTTTACGGCACGGCACCAGTTAACCAGACCTGTTGCATCGAGTAACTGTGCGTTCGGCAAGTGATCAATCAATGACTCATAGGCGGTTGCACTAAAGTAATAGTTGTCTTTTTCTACACCGATACGACCGCGATCCCAGCAACGTGGCGTCAATACAGCTTCAACCAGATAATCCATCGGGTGCAGAGGTGGATTCATGACGTAATGGTCGGGGTAGGAGGCGATGTTTTCAGCCGACATATACGCGGTTCTGTAGGCGCCATTCGCGTCTTGGCAACGCCCGAACCATATTGGTTCACCTTCAGGCCCTACAATCACACATTGTGGTACATAGAAAGACCAACCATCATAGCCAGTTAGCCAAGACATATTGGATGGGTCATGGATAATGAGTACATCCAATTCTCGTTCGAGCATCGATTGTCGAACTTTGGATAAACGTTCTTGGAATTCCTCCAACGTAAAATGCATAGTAATGCCTCTCATACACTCTCCTTGTTGAAAATCCGATGCTCTTGGCCCTCGGAAATGAGGTCTCTGTTCTCCTATTCAGATCGCTTGGATCTGTCGCAATCTTTAACCATGGCTTGGAATCGATGGTTAAAAATATCGGTGCATTTATAAATTCCTCGTTATTCTTGATACTTATCAATAAAGACAATTGTGGTTGAGATTTGTACTCAGTGCTGCATTTTTTAATGTAAAAAACACTGTCAAAGGTTATGAGACAAAGGAGTGTTATCAGAATTGGAACTAATAAGATTCTGTATTTTCTTAAATTTTTGAGGGAAGACTGTGAACTAATCACCTCTGAGTAAACGGGAGATATTGAGCGAGTTGGAGATAGGATTAGGGACGAGTAGGACGTATTTTTGCCTGATCTAGCCCGCGCCGATAAAGGAAAGCAACGCGCGGGTTAGTCAATTTTTAGGTGTCAGAGAGCGATCAATTCAATTTTTGAGTAGATTCTCTTACTTGCAGCGAGCCCTGATATTGGAAGTGTTTTTGAACGGTCTGCTGTTCTTTATTCAGCGTCAGTGCGGTAGTGATAGCATCGCGCGTGAGTTCTAAAATAGGCAGTTCCACGGTTGAAATTCGCGGTACCATAAAACTCGCTGTTGGGTCACCATCGATACCAATGACTGAAACATCTTCAGGAACTTTTAGTCCTTTGTCATGCAGTGCACGAATTGCACCAATGGCCATGGAGTCAGTACACGAAAAAATAGCGCTAAAAGGTATGCCGCTATCAATCAGTTTGATTGTTGCATCGTATCCACTTTCAGGATTGCTATGGCCTTCGTAAACCAGTCCGTCATTTACTTCAATGTCATGTTTGATCAAGGTTTCTTTATAAGCCGAAAGACGCTTTTGTCCTGTGCTGCTAGACATTGGAGTAGTGATACAAGCAATCTGTTTATGGCCAAGATCTAAAAGGTATTGAGTTGCGACACGTGCCACTTGCTCTTGATCGAAATAAAAGCTGAATAGCTTTTCATCGTCCAGAGCGCGATTGATGACGATAAGTTGGGTTTTCATTTCCTGTTGCAGAGTAGAAAGTTGCTGCTCAGACAAATGACGGCTGTAAATCAGAATAGCATCGCAGTTATGAGCGTTCAGGGAGCGCACTGCTTCCTCTTCGCCCTCTACATTGTCGCTGCTGTTCATCACAAACAATTTCTTGTCAGCTTTTTGCATGTCCATCGCAGCTTCTGTCAGCATGGAACCAAAATAGTGACTATCAAAATGAGGGAGAACTAAACCGAACGTATTGTAGCTGTTTGTTGCCAAAGCACGCGCAAAAGCATTAGGTTGATAGCCTAAAGATTTCATAGCCGCTAACACAGACTCACGAGTCTGATCTTTCACATATTCGCTTCCATTTATAACTCTGGATACGGTTGCCTTTGAAACACCTGCAGCTTTACATACGTCTTTGATTGTCGCCATTTTTTTATTCCCAAATACTTTGGTTTGACAGTTTACACTATTTGTCTGAGCGAAGGTAAACCGTTGTCTTATTTTAGACGTAAGTCCAATACACACAGATTCATCACGAGGCATAAGAGCAAAAAATTGTCTGGTTTTGCTTGTCCTCACAGTTTTCTGAGAATTATCTTACTCTAACTGTAACCGGTTTCAATTGTTGGTGTATGCTAGTTATGAGCAACAGAAGTCTCTTGATAAGTATAAGTACATTTATGCTTTGCTATTCAGTAATCTGACGGTAATGACTCCTACAGGATTTCCCTGTCAAAACAACCTAGTTCGAATCCTGCATCTTAAAGTCATTTTGATAACACTTTTCATAATTAAGGAACAGGAAACTATTTTGATAGAAACAATTATTTTTGATATGGACGGCGTGCTTGTTGATTCTGAGCCGTTCTGGCGCAAGGCGAAAGTCAACGCGGTTGCACGTTTTGGTGGGCAAATCACCGAGCAACTTGCTTATCAGAGTACCGGTCTTCGCATCGATGAAATCGCCAATTATTGGATACGCTACTGTAATTTAGATCCGAAATGTGCCCCTGATCTTGCAGATGCTATTTTGACGGAAGTGATCGGACAAATTAAGACGCACGGTCAACTTCTCCCGGGCGTGAAAGAATCTTTGGATATACTGGCCAAGACCGGTTTGAAAATTGGGTTGGCTTCATCTTCACCTTTACGCCTAATAGAAGCGGTTCTGGAAACATTTGAAATCGGTAAGTATTTCTCGGTCTATATTTCGGCTGAGCATCTGCCGTATGGAAAACCTCACCCTCAGGTGTACATGGATGCGGCAGTGAAGTTGAACACAGAGCCTCATAACTGCTTGGCTATTGAAGACTCAGTTAACGGTTTGATTGCCGCGAAAGCCGCAGGTATGACCGCCATTTGTGTACCTGAACCGGGGCAGGAAATGAATCCACGCTTTGGCATTGCAGATATCAAGCTGACCTCTCTTGAAGACTTTTCTACGTCCAAAGAGGTGGTGAAAATTTTTGGTAAATCAATAGCTTGATTTTGTACGGATTAGAGATTATCTGACGGCATTCGCTGCAATTTAGGTTGAATAAAAGGGCTTCCCCTAGGATCTGGAGAAGCACTTTGTTGTTCCTAAAATATCTGCTTTGACTTAAATCTGTGATCTGCGGTCGTGGTTTATGAGCGAACTTCAGGACAAAAAAATGCACCCTTCGCCGGGGCTTAGGGTGCATTATTCTTTCTATAGTTTCTCGCTGGTGCTTTACAGTTTTTCACCGTTGCTGCTGATGACGTCTTTGTACCAGTAGAAGCTCTTCTTACGGCTACGGCCCATGGTTCCCGTGCCATCGTCGTGGCGATCGACATAAATAAAGCCATAACGTTTACGGTATTCACCCGTACCGTAAGACACGCAGTCGATGCAGCCCCAAGGGGTGTAACCCATCAGATCAACGCCATCGTAATTAACGGCTTTCTGCATTTCTTCAATATGCGCTTTCAGGTAGTCGATTCGGTAGTCGTCGTTGATTTCTCCGTTTTCTTCAACTTTGTCAATCGCACCAAAACCATTTTCTACAATGAACAGTGGCTTGTTGTAGCGCTCATACAGTTCGCAGAGCGAGTAACGCAAGCCGACAGGGTCAATCTGCCAGCCCCATTCAGAGGCTTGAACGTATGGGTTCTTAACGCTGCCGGTAAAGCCACTCATTGAGCCTTCTGTTGTTTCTTCAGCATCAGCTTTTACCGCGACCGACATGTAGTAACTAAATCCGATATAGTCACAAACACCTTCTTTTAAGATCTCCAGATCGCCTGGTTCCATCTTGATGTTGTAGCCTTTGCGTTCCCAATCTTTCAGTGTGTATGCCGGATATTCGCCGCGCATATGGACATCGCTGAAGAAGAAGCGGTTACGCATCGCTTCTTGAGCCAGCATGACGTCATCCGGATTACACGAATATGGATAAATAGGTACCCATGCAACCATACAGCCAATTTGGAAGTCCGGGTTGATCTCATGACCCAACTTGACCACTTTTGCACTGGCTACCATTTCATGGTGAACCACCTGGTACATACACTCTTCCGGATTTTCCTCAACCGTGTAATCCACGCCTGAGTTTGAGTAGCCCCACAGAGGTAAATGCAAATCACGTTGGTTGTTGATCTCGTTGAACGTCATCCAGTATTTCACTTTGTTCTTGTAACGACGCATAACCGTTTCTGCGTAGCGAACAAAGAAGTCGACCACACGACGATCTTTAAAGCCCCCGTACTCCTTCGATAAATGCAGCGGCATTTCAAAGTGGGATAGGGTAATGACTGGTTCAATACCGTGTGTTAATAGCTCATCAAACAGATCATCGTAGTACTGTAAGCCCGCTTCGTTTGGTACTAACTCGTCACCTTTAGGGAAAATACGTGGCCAGTAAATAGAGGTGCGGAAACATTTAAAGCCCATTTCGGCCAGCAGTGCGACGTCACCTTTGTAGTGATCGTAAAATGCCGTAGCCTCGTGGTTAGGGTAGTGGTAACCCTCTAACACACCATCGGTAATTTTACGTTGAGTGCTTACATCACCACCGGACAACACATCTACGATACTCGGACCTTTACCATCGCGGTCCCATCCGCCTTCAACCTGGTGAGCTGCAACTGCGCCGCCCCATAAAAAGTTTTCAGGAAAAATACTACTCATCTTTACTTACCCTTAAGCCATTTGAATAACAGGCTGTCCAATTTCAATTTGTTTGTCTTCTTGATCTTGCTCGATCAGTTCAAATTCGTACTCATCACTGTTCATTACGATAAACGGTGTGGTTGTGTCATAACCCGCGTTAGCAATGCTTTGCAGATCAAATTTGATTAGTGGGTCACCCGCTTTAACTTGTTGGTCAAGTTCGACCAAACATTCAAAGAATTGACCTCTTAGTTCTACGGTATCGAGTCCGACGTGAATCAGTACTTCGGCACCATTGGTGGATGTCATTCCGACGGCATGCTTAGTCCCAATAACCGATGAAATCACAGCGTCACATGGGGCTCTCACAATTCCTTCTGCTGGTCGGATAGCGACACCATCACCCAATAACTTTTGTGAAAAGCTTTCATCGTTAACGTTTTCAAGAGGAATAATCTCGCCTTTTAATGGGCTAACTAACGTCGCTGTCTTTTTCATTACAGGCGATAATTCTGGCGTGACGTTTAAATCATTTTTTTGCTTGTCTTCTGCTTCTACTGGATCTTCAAAGCCAACAAAATAAACCAGAGCGATGGTAACAACGATGGTGATGCCTGTGCCCAGCAGTGCGCCAGTAAATGAACTTGGGTTATCTGGGTTAATCGCGTTAACTACGGTCAGAATGCCCGTCAGCCCTGCATAAGCATAGTAGTACGTGTTGAACAGGCTCGCGACCGCTGCACCAATTGCGCCACCGATACAGCCGCATATAAATGGTTTTTTAAGTCTTAACGTCACACCGTAAATTGCAGGTTCGGTAATGCCGAAGAAGCCTGTGATGCCTGCTGAATAGGCGGTCGTTTTCATGCGAGTATTACGAGACTTTAATGCGACAGCGAAAGCGGCAGCCATTTGTGCCACAACGGCGATACCACAGAAGGCCTGAATTGAGTCGTAGCCAAAGTTTTCATAGTTTGCCAAGACGATTGGCGTGGTGCCCCAATGTACGCCAAAGATAACCAATACTTGCCAAATACCACCAATAACAGCCGCGGCGACGACGGGTGCAACGTCGTACAATGTGTTGTAGCCAGTTGCAATCAGGCTTGCGACGAAGCTGGTTGCAGGGCCAATTAGTACCAGTGTCGCAGGAACCATGATTAACATGCAAAGTAGCGGCGTGAACAGTTCACGAACGACATCAGGTAGGACGCGTTTAATGTATCTTTCTACATAGCTCAATGCCCAAACCATGAAAATAGGTGGCAGCACCGATGCGGTATAAACGGTTTTCGCCAGCGGTAAACCTAAAAAGGTTATTAATTCACCATCAGCGATTCGCGACGCCATGTCTGCCCAAGATGGATTGATGAGTGCACATGAGCAAAGAATCGCAATAAGAGGGTTACAGTTAAAATGTTTGGATGCGGTGATGGCGATAAAAACAGGAAGAAAGACAAACGGTGTCCAGGACATGAAGTTCAGAACTTCAAATGCGCCAGTTCCGGCAACGCTTGGAGCCAGATAGTGGACGAAAATTAAAGCGCCCTGCAAGATACCAGCAGCAGCAAGAATATAAACAAAAGGAGCGAAGATGGATGACATCGACGCAATAATAGCGTCCATGAGTCGCACTTTTTCAGTACTTTCAGACATCAATGACGTATCAACTAACGATGACATCGCAGCATAAACATCTTGTACGTGCGTACCGATAACAACCTGAAACTGCCCGCCACTCATGACAACCGTAATAACGCCTGGCATTTCTTTAATTTTGTCAGCAGCACCATCAGGCGTTTCCTTTAACACCAAGCGCAGACGGGTCGCACAGCGTGAAAATCTCGTGATATTTTCTTGTCCGCCAACTTGCGCAAGAATGTCTTTCGCAAGCTGAGCATAATCTCGTACCGCAGCCATAATATTCACCTTTCCCTTTATTATATTCACTTACAGCTAAGCCTTTGGAACCGGTTTCAGAATAGTTCTAAAGCGCTTTTTACATCAATAGGGATAAAAAGCAATAAAGAATTGGATCACAGAAACAGTCGCCAGACGATTTAAAAACGCTATACGGATCTCTTTTTCTGGCGTTAAGAACACATTCAAGCGCGGCATTTAGGGCAAAAAACAACCAAAAATGATGATGCCAAACGTTGGAGTTGGGTTCATTTTCGTCATCAATCAGCCTTAAAAATATTTTTAAGTATCATTGTAACCGGTTTCATTTTGTGTTGTATTGTATAGAAATACATCTCGGAACTGAAGTGAACTTAGGTTTGAGTTGAGCATTAAATATATTAACTTATTGAATAATGGTGAAAGAAATGAGCAATAACGTTTTTCCAGAAGATTTTATGTGGGGTGGTGCAACCGCAGCAAACCAATTTGAAGGGGCATGGAACGTAGACGGTAAAGGACCAAGTACAAGTGATATGTTTAGTGGTGGGACTCATACCGTTGCTCGCCGAATCACTCGTACTATTGAAGAAGGTGTTCACTATCCTTCACATGAAGCCATCGACTTTTATCATCGCTTCAG
This sequence comes from Allocatenococcus thiocycli, assembly GCF_921292965.1. Classification (NCBI taxonomy): domain Bacteria; kingdom Pseudomonadati; phylum Pseudomonadota; class Gammaproteobacteria; order Vibrionales; family Vibrionaceae; genus Allocatenococcus; species Allocatenococcus thiocycli. The sequence goes on along the minus strand of NZ_CAKLCK010000039.1, from coordinate 33,009 downwards.
AGAAGACATTGCCTTGTTCGCTGAAATGGGCTTTAAAACTTTCCGTTTTTCCATTAACTGGACCCGAGTTTTCCCTACCGGCATGGAGCTGGAACCCAATGAAGCGGGTTTAAAGTTCTATGAAGACGTTATTGACGAGCTAAAAAAATACGATATTGAGCCATTAGTTACGATTTCACATTACGAACTGCCATTTGGCCTAACTCAAGAATATAACGGCTGGGCCGGAAGAGAAGTTGTCGATTGCTATACGCGTTACGCGGAAACACTGTTTAAGCGCTTCAATGGCAAAGTGAAATACTGGTTAACTTTCAACGAAATCAACATTGGTACGATGCCTATCGGAAACTACTTAGGCTTGGGAATCCTTAACGAAGGTACCGAAGACTTTATTAATCAGGTTGACTACCCGCAGCTACGTTTTCAGGCGTTACACCACCAGTTTGTCGCCAGTGCAAAAGCGGTAAAACTGGCTCATGAGATCAATCCTGAGAATAAGGTTGGTTGTATGATCTGCTTCCTGACCACTTACCCGTTCACGTGTAATCCTGAAGATATCGTACTTGCTCAAGAACATATGAAAATGCACAACTACTTCTGCGGTGATATTCAGGTGCGCGGTCAATATCCGTACTACGCAAAACGTTACTTTGAAGAAAATAACATCGAAGTGAAAATGGAAGCGGGCGATGCAGAGATTCTTTCTGAAGGAACCGTCGACTACTACACACTAAGCTACTACATGTCGAACTGTGTTTCCGCAGATTCAAGTAAGGAAACGACGTCAGGTAACCTAATGGGCGGCGTGAAGAACCCTTACTTGCAAGCATCAGACTGGGGTTGGCAAATAGACCCAATTGGTCTGCGTTACACACTGAATGAAATCTACGCTCGTTATGAGGTTCCTTTGATGGTGGTTGAAAACGGTTTGGGTGCATTCGATAAAGTCGAAGAAGATGGCTCAATCAACGATAGCTACCGTATTGATTACCTGAAAGCGCATATTGAGCAAATGGGTGAGGCAGTAAAAGACGGTGTTGAATTGTGGGGTTACACACCTTGGGGTTGTATCGATTTGGTGAGCGCATCCACTGGTGAGATGGAAAAACGCTACGGCTTTATTTATGTCGATAAAGACAACAAGGGTGAAGGTACCTTAGATCGTAAAAAGAAAGCCTCTTTCGACTGGTACAAGAAAGTCATCGCTTCAAATGGTAAAGAGCTTTAACGTTTACTTAAGTCGTACAAGTAAATCAATCAACTGAAAGTAAAAGAGCGCTGATATTAGCGCTCTTTTACTTTTTCTAATTTATGATCTTTTCGCCACTGACTCGGTGACTTGCCCGTCCATTGACGAAAGTGACGGCTAAAGACCGCCGTTTCGGCATAGCCAAGTTGTAGGGCGATATCGGTAATACTTTGGATATTTTCATTAAGGCGACGTTCCGCCAGGCTCTGCCTCACTTGTCTCAAGAGCAGGCTATAATTCTTCCCCCGCTCTTTTAATCTTATTTGTAACATTCTCGGGTGCATGTCTAAAGCTCTGGCGACCTGTTCAACGCTGCACTCTCCTGTCGGTAATAGCCGCCCAATCATATCTCTGGCTTGATCGCTCAGATTATCCGGATAGCGATTTTGCAGGTATTTAAGATGCTCCTGAAAGTGCCTATCTAGAGCGTCTTCATCTTGATGGTTTCGAGTATCAAGTAGACTTGCTTTTAGCATGATGCCGTTAAATTTTTCACCAAAGCGAATCTTAGGCAGGTTGGCTGAGGTATCACTTCTATTTTCCAAACTGCCAAATTGGGTCAAATATAGGGTGAAGCTATTCATATCGATGTTAAGCAAGTTTGCTACAAATCTTGCCATTTGCATGACACTTATCTGCATCAGTTGCGTTGTCACCTGTTCACTGTGGGTATCGATAGTTAAAGCGAGTTTCATCCAATCATCCTGGGGTGTCATCGAGAACTTCACACCGGAAGATTGCAAATAGAGGTAATCATTAGCGCGTATTAATGCCTCTCTGACCGTTTCAGCACGAGCAACCAGCATAGGCAAGTCACCTAAGGCATTAAAGCTTTGCCGTTGAGCCAATAACACGCCAAACATCGGTTCCTGACAGCGTAACGCCGCGACTTCCAGCAGTTCAGCCAGCCTCGAATTGGCGATGTAAGTATCGGGATCGCGGAACTGAGCAGCAGAAAGTCCCGCCTGTTTCATTATTTCTATCGGATTCTGTCCGTGCTCAGAAACTAAACTATCAAATTTGTCTGCCGCACCGCTTCTAACGATATACATATCTCGATTTTGAAATGTTAATGGTTTGTGAATCGCAATATATCAAATTTTATTCGCAAAAGGTCAAGTGAGTGTCAATGAGTTGATCTAAGTTACATTTTGATAACATATGGCAGAAGGGAAGCTAAATGGAACTGATGAACAAAACGGCCATCGTTACTGGTGCCGCTGGTGGAATTGGTCAAGCGATCGTAGGCAAGCTGCGTGAGCAGGGAGCGAATGTGCTGGCTGTCGACATTTCTCAAAAGTCGCTTGAAGTTTATAAAGACGCCGATACCAAGTCATTAAAGACCTTTTCGGCGGATGTGACGGATTATCAGCAAGTTGAAGCCATGGTCAACTACGCAGTCGCGGAGTTTGGCAAGCTAGATATCATGATCAACAACGCTGGCATTGGTTTAGCCAAACCGCTGCTAGAGCATGATCCGGTTGCTGATTTTGAGCCCGTTTCTAAGGTCAACCAAAATGGGGTTTACTACGGCATTTTGGCGGCAGGACGTCAGTTCCAGGCACAAGGCACACCTGGAGTCATCCTTAATACTTCTTCTGTTTATGCGCAAATGGCGGCGGAAATGACGTTCACTTACAACGTGAGCAAAGCCGCGGTCGACATGATGACAAAATGCGCAGCTTTGGAGCTGGCACCGTTGGGTGTTCGTGTTTGCGCCATCGCACCGGGTCGCGTGGATACACCAATGTTGCGCCAATATGAAGCGATTGGCCTTTGGGACCACATCCGCAAAGAGCAGATGCGCGATACCTTTACTCAGACAGAAGAAATCGCCAACGTGGTTGCATTTTTGGTCAGCGAAAAAGCGAATTGCATCAACGGTTGCACAGTCAGTGCATCTGACGGTTTCGAGAATTTTAAATACCCACTACTGGGCTAAGACGTGGAAGTCTAATTACAACAAAAGCGAGGAAGCAAGTTATGTCATTACCAGAAGTTATTAATCATCAGGATTTTCTGTTAACTCTAAACACAAATGAAGAGTCGGTCGTTAAAGATGCCCTACCGGGTGTTGATGTTTACCCGTTGTTCCTTGATCCAGAGAATGGTACTTGGGTCGTTCGTGCGGTATTCAAACCAGGTATTACGCTACCGAAACACTACCACACAGGTGTTGTGCATTTTTACACGCTAAGCGGTATGTGGCATTACCTAGAATACCCAGAGCAAAAGCAAACGGCTGGTAGCTACCTGTACGAGCCAGGCGGCTCTATCCATACCTTCCACTGTCCAGAAGAGTCAGGCGGCGCAGATGGCTTTATGGTTATCCAAGGTGCAAACATCAACTTTGATCAAGATGGCAACTTCATGAACATCATGGACGCTAGTTGGATTGAGCAAGTTATTATCGCAACGGCTAAAGCTCAAGGCATCACGCCACGCTACATTAAACCAGGCGCTGGCGCAGGTGTAAGCGACGAGATTGGAGCGTAATTCCATGACAACAATGAACAGTATCGTAATGCAGGATGGCGGTGTTCACCTGCAGCAGGTGGATGTGCCTAAACCAGCACCGGGCCAAGTACTTGTTCGTAGCTTAGCGTGTGGTATTTGTGGTTCAGATTTACACATTGCACGTCATACGGACGAAGTATTTGATGTTTACCGCAAGCTTGGTGTGATGTCAGAAAGCATGGATGACCATACACAAGTCATGCTAGGGCACGAGTTTTGTGCGGAAATCGTCGAATACGGTGATGATACACAACAAGCTCTGCCGGTTGGTAGTCGCGTGACTTCTGTGCCGATCCTCATGAGCCAAAATGGCGCGGGTGTTGGTGTGACTCCGGGTATTCATGGTGCTTACTCTGAATATTTCTTGCTTGATGAAGCACTGCTTCTGCCTGTTCCTGAGAATGTACCTTCAGAAGCTGCCGCGCTAACAGAACCTCTGGCGGTTGGTTTGCATGCGGTGAACCGCAGTGACATCCAGAACGATGAAGTGGCATTGGTTGTTGGTTGTGGTCCTATTGGTCTTGCGGCTATCACGGCGCTTAAACTGCGTGGTGTTACCAATATTCTGGCGGTCGATATTCAAGATGAGAAGCTGGAACTGGCAAAAGAGTTTGGTGCAACGCGCACGGTAAATCCGACCAAAGAAGATGAAGTTGTCGTCGGTGCCGAAGTTGCAGCAGGTTCGCGTCTGGTTATCTTTGAGTGTGTGGGCAAACACACCTTGATTGATGACTTTATCCGCCGTGCTCCAGCTGGCGCTCGCATTGTGGTGACTGGTATTCATACCACACCTACGAGTATTAACTATGCTTACGCGACCGTTAAAGAGCTTGATCTACGATTCTCTTACTATTATCAGCCACATGAGTTTGAGCAATGTCTTCAAGCCATCGCGGAAGGCAAAGTGCCATGGCAGAAAATGCTGACGGCGAAAGTGGGTATGGATGGCGTTGAAGGTGCATTTAAGCAACTTATGACACCAAATGACCACATTAAAGTTGTCATTGAGCCTTGGCGAAATGGCGAGTTACAAGTCGTTTAATTTAAGTTGATTGCATAAGGGTTTTTACCTTACTCACGCCCCAACATACACTTGTGTTGGGGCTTTTTTATCTAAGTAATTTAGCTCGCTGAGTAATACCTGAGATTAAATCAAGGTGTGGCTCGGATGTTTCGCGCCGATGACGATAAATTCCTACCGTTCCCGGTTTCGGTTCGTTTGCCATTCTTAGACATTGCAATCCAAAGGATTCGAGATAGGGTTGCAAATGACGGGTATATGACATGACCGCGACACTCTCTTTCAACATATCAATACTAGCAAGTAACGAATCCACCTCGTAGGTTGGTCTGTCGTCCAATTGTTGTCTTTCGCGCTCATTCTGCTTTGGAATGGGATTATCGATAACGTGATTAAATTTTTTCGCATCATAAGTGACAGAGAGAGCAGGGTACTCATGCAGCATTTCGTCTGTGACGACTTTTCCTAACAGAGGATGATCGGGAGAAACGAAATACGCATCCACGGTTTGAAATAAAGGAATAAAAGTGACATCACACTTAGAAGACAACCCGACGATTTCATGACCGATAAAAAACTCAATTTGTTTGTTGATCAAAGAATCCATGAGCCCGAGGTGATTACCAAACTCAACATGTGTAGATGCGGATGGCAATTTAGAAAGGTGATCATTAAGCGCTTGTTTTACAAACAACGGCCACCACGCATCGCCCGTTCCCATCTTTATCTTGCCGACTTGATATTGCCTTCTTTCTTCAATGCTCTGCATCATTTGGTTGTATTCGTGTTGCATCGCATTGCTGTGTCGATAAAGGATTCGGCCATATTCAGTTAAAACCATGCCATTGGGACGACGTTCGAACAGTGTTACGCCAAGATTCTCTTCAAGTTTCTTCAAATTACTGGTCACGGTCGGTTGACTAAGCCCCGCCAATTTTGCTGCGGCACTGATGCTTTGACAGCGAGCAACCAGTAAAAATTGCTGCAGAGATTTATCCATTTCTACTTACCCCTTTTTAAGCGCGGGGTATTTTGCACACTTTCATGGACGAATCACAAACTTGGCATTCAAATTTGTAGGAAAAATCTGAGATTCATAGATCTAAATCACCGTTGGAGGGTAGAGGTATAGATGTCATCTATAGCTAAGCGTTTTATACCTATTTTTCTCGTAAGAATGCGTTCCTTAGACTAACGCCCAAAATAACAATCTAAGGAATGAACATGAAACCGAGCTTTATTGCATTTGCTGTCGCGTCTTGCATTGGTCTGGCTGGATGCGGCTCTGATTCGTCAGAGGTGACTGAATCTGTCGACAAACCTATTATTTCAGCAGATTTATATTTGCGAGGATTAAACGGGGATTGGGGCACGGCTGACCATGCCAAGCTAAACTATCTGGGTAACAATGAGTACGAAACCGTACTTCGCGTCGCTCGAGGTAGTAATCAGTTTAAGATTGCTGATCCGGGGTGGCAGATTCAATACACCTATTTTGAGGAGCCCGCGGCGTTTGATGAAGCTCAAGACTACTTGCCAAAACCCGATACCAATGAAGCGTGTATGAACGATGATTGCAACTCGGAGATCACGTTTGCAGACAAAGGCTACTACAAGTTTTCTGTAAGCTTTGCCGATGAAAGTCGTGCGACCATGACAGTGACAAAAGCAACCCAAGAAGAAGCGGAAAAATACTACTCTGATGCGATCTTAGATCCCGCAATGGTGCATGAGGGGCATCAGAGCACAGAGGTAAAACTGTTTGCCAATTATGATGACTCCAACGACACCGTTACTTTCTCAGTGAAAGACCCTGGTGCAGAGATGCGTGAGTTTGGTATTTCAACCACCACCGAGCTAAGAGATGCTCTGGATCAGGGCGTGGTTGTTAATGAGCAAGCGGGGCCACGAGTTTTGTCGGGTGACGTGGCGTTCGATGCGCTGTTTGCATTGACGATGAAAGAGCTGGATCAACTTGCGGTTTCACAAATCCAAGATGGTAATTACAACTACAACAACCCAATTGAAGCCGAAGTTTTTGAGACGGGCGCAAAATGGCACTATGTCTGGACGCGAGATCTCGCCTATGCTGCGGATCTTTCTCGTGCTCTTATGAACCCAACTCGCGTTCAAAATGGTCTTAACTTTAAACTGTCTGCTTTCCGCGAAACGACAGAACAACAGTACGATGGTGAGCAAATTGTACAGGATACTGGTACAGGCGGAAGTTGGCCGATCAGTACCGACCGAACCACTTGGGCACTCGGTGCTGAACGATTACTTTCGGCGCTGGATGGAGAAGAATACAGCCAGTTTACTGAACGCGCTTATAAAGCGATCAGCAACACGTTAGAGGCCGATCGCCTTGCTGCTTTTGACGCTAAATCAGGACTTTATACCGGTGAACAATCCTTCCTTGATTGGCGTGAACAAACTTATTCCACATGGACGCCTGATGACGTGAATGCCATAGGCAGTAGCAAAGCGTTGTCGACTAACGTGGTCCACTACCGCGCGTTAAAACTTGCCGCGAAATTGGCCGAGCAATACGACTCGACTAATGCCGTGAAATACAGTGAATGGGCAGAGCAATTGAAGTCTGACATTAATGCCCAATTCTGGAATGCAGAGCGCGGCATGTATGTAAGTTACCTGTTTGACAACGGCAAAGACATCGCCGTCGATAAATACGACATGCTGGGTGAGGCGCTTGCGATCATCAGTGGTATCGCGACAGACACACAAGCTAAGCAAATCATGGCGAATTACCCGCACAGTGAGTTTGGTGTACCCGTTTATTTCCCTCAACAACCGGATGTTCCCGTTTATCATAACCGAGCAATCTGGCCATTTGTGACAGCGTATAGCTTGCGCGCGGCTCATCAAACTCAAAATGTTGCAGCGGCGAACAATGCAATTCAGTCTCTGGTCCGTGGAACGGCAACCAACTTGTCGAACATGGAAAACCTAGAGTGGCTATCAGGCAAATCTTTCATTATTCACAGTGACCACGGTGAAGACCCGAGTCTCGACGGGCCAGTTATTAACTCTCAGCGACAACTTTGGTCTGTGGGTGGTTACCTGAATATGGTGGTGGAAACCATTTTTGGTATCCATACCGAAACGGGTCAGCTTGAGATAAAACCGTTTATTACCAGTTGGGTGCGCAATCACTTACTTGCTCAGTCTGATGAAATCACGCTGGAAAATTTTGCATTCAAAGGGAAAACTTACTCAGTGACGATTGCGTTGCCTGAAGTCAGCGAAGATGAAACTGGCTACTATCCGGTAGAAAATGTCACTCTGGATGAAGATGGAAGCTACCGCGTGACATTAGGTGGATTGGTCAATGTTGAGAGTGAAGTAAAACTGGTCTCGGGCGTTGCCCCATACGCCAGCGAAGATAGCCGTGTTTACTCGCCGCAAGAACCTACTTTGGTCGCGACATCCGCAGACAATTCAGTCAACATTGCTGTAGAGAGCAAATGCAACGTGAACTTGTACCGCAATGGCGATTTAATTCAGTCTAACGTGGCTGCACAGACATACACAGATGTGCCAGAAGGTTTTGCCTGCTACATAGCGGAAAGCATCAATGATCAGGGTTTCCGTTCGAATCCAAGTCAGCCTGTTTGTATCGGCGAGGAGCTTCGTATCAAACTGGAAGGGGATTATCAGCCTCTGAAAGAGGATGTCTCCGTTGTCACTGTAAACAAAGACAGTGGAACAGTGAATGGGCTGGAGTCGTTCTCAGTACCATCAAGTGGTACTTACCAGTTTGATGCTTGGTACAGCAATAATTTGGGCCAGCTTAATACGGGGATCACTAACGCCATTAAGCTGCTAGAAGTGACCAATGAGTCAGGCACCGTCGTTGGCCAAGGTTACTTGCAGATGGGGCACATTGGTGAAAACCAGGGCATGCGTTACTCAACACCCGTTGAAATCGCGCTTGAACAAGGTATGACTTATCAGATTGCTCTGAAGGATCATTTCAATATGAGTTATCTTAAATCGAATGAAACGTACATTTACGCGGGCGGTATTGAAGGTGAACTCAATGAAGCTCAAATTGCGGATATTCGTATTACTCCTTTGAAATAATTGACTCGCTTGGCATAAAAACAAAGCCGCTCATGTGATGAGCGGCTTTGTGGTTGTCAATCAGGTCAACGTGCCAGAGGCCGAGTTAGTTTGCTGGTTGTGGACGAGCCTTGCGACGCTGACCCGATGGCTTATTGCCGGCTGGTTTAGCGCCTTGTGGCTTGCGATTACCTGCTGGCTTCCCGCCATTACCACTTTTATTTCCATTTGGCTTGTTGCCATTTGGTTGGGTGTTTGAACGCCCTTGGCCTTCACGGTTACCTTTTGGTTTACCCGCTCCGGCTTGGTTAGCGCCATTTTTGTTGCCGCTGTTATGACCCTTGCCGTTACCATTGAAACGGCGCTTAGGTTTACCCGCACCGTTAGAGGCTTTTTTATCGGCAGGTTGCGTGTTGCTGCCTTCCGCTTGAGGTGCTTTTGGTTTTTTAGGTTTCTTTGGTTTTTTCGGCTTAATCGGACGCGTATCCAGTTTTGACTCTGGCACGACATTCGTTGGCGCGAAGCCATCAAGCTCTTTACGTGGCAACACTTCTTGGATCAAACGCTCAATCGCAAATAATTCTGGCGCTTCAATCGCACAAACCAGAGAGATCGCTTTGCCCACTTCGCCCGCACGACCAGTACGACCAATGCGGTGAACGTAATCTTCAGCCACTTTTGGTAATTCAAAGTTCACGACTTGTGGTAACTGAGGAATATCAATACCGCGAGCGGCGATGTCAGTCGCAACCAGTACTCGAATCTCACCCGATTTGAAATCAGCCAGTGCTTTGGTACGTGCTCCTTGGCTTTTATTACCGTGAATCGCTGCCGCTGGTAGATTTTGCTCTACCAGGAACTTAGCCAAGCGGTTTGCGCCATGTTTTGTACGCATGAATACCAGTACTTGTCGCCAGTCACCATCATTAATCAGCTTCACCAACATCGGCGCTTTTTTCTTCACGTCTGATGGGTAAATACTTTGTTCAACGGTTCGTGCTGTAGAGTTTGCAGGGTTCACCGAAATCTCGACAGGATTGTTCACCAAGCCTTTTGCAAGGTCGCGTATCTCATTTGAGAAGGTCGCAGAGAACAGTAGGTTCTGACGCTGCTTAGGTAGTAAATCAAGAATCTTACGAATATCGCGAATAAAGCCCATATCTAACATACGGTCCGCTTCGTCCAGCACCAAAACTTCCAGTTGGTCGAACTTAATCGCGTTCTGGCTGTAAAGGTCCATTAGACGACCTGGAGTCGCAACCAGTACATCCGCACCTTTACGCAGGCGCAGCATTTGCGGATTGATTTTTACACCACCAAATACCACGGCGCTCGTAAGCGGAAGGTGGCGACTGTACATGAAGACGTTTTCCTGTACCTGAGCCGCAAGCTCGCGGGTAGGGGTCAGGATTAAAGCGCGAATATGGTTGCTACGAACACGAGGTCCATTGGACAAACGCTCCAGGATTGGCAGCGTAAAGCCTGCTGTTTTACCTGTACCAGTCTGTGCTGCTGCCATGACATCTTTCCCTTCCAATATTGCCGGAATTGCCTGAGCCTGAATTGGAGAAGGGGTATCGTAGCCTTTTTCCTGAATAGCTTTAAGGATTGGAGCAGATAGACCTAACGAGGTAAAACCCATATGTATGATTCTCAATTGTCGAGTTAGATAACAACGCGTCGAAATTAGTTTCGCCGCGAAAAGTGCGACATTCTGAGGCTTTTATGCGCGAGCTTCAACTAATTCCGTATTTGATCGCCATCTCATTTTTATCGCCACATCTAAAATCGCCCTTTACCTCAACTTAACTTGAGGTTCTAGAGTGAGTAGTAAGGACATGAAAGCGAGAAGAAAAAAGGAAAACACCAATGAAAAGTTACGTTGAACACGCCAATATCTCAGTAGTCGATGCTCAAAAGACCATTCAATTTTTAATTGCGGCAGTTCCTGAGTGGACAGTACGTGGCGGCGGAAAAATTGATAACTGGTTTGGTCGAACGATTGAATGGTTTCACGTTGGCGACGACCATTCTTATATTGCGATCTCTTCAGGAGGGAAAGGAGAAGCGAACCATTGGACATCGCAATTTACTGGTGTCAAACATGTTGGGATTGTAGTCCCTAATGTAGAGGCGCTCATCGAGCGTCTAAGGCTCGCAGGGTACGAACTGGATCATAGAGGTGATGAGCACCCGTTCAGAAAGAACGTCTACTATATGGAAGATCACGGCATGCAGTTTGAATTTATTGAATATTTTTCTGATGTGCATAGTGAGAGAAATGATTACTCTCACTAACTGATTTAAGACGCTTGGAGCAGGATTCACATCTTGCTCCTTTTTAAGCTACGTGCGGTTGGCTTGTTCTAAAAAAGCACTGGTTAGTCGCTGAAATAACGCGTCAACCGTCGGCCTATCTGTGATGTGATCGAATAATGGTGTGTGTACATCACCACGAATATTATCGTTGTGACCGCAGAGTTGGTTACACAGTCGCACTGGCTCAACAATTTTGTCGACATTGGCATCGATCAGGATGCAAGCCTGGGACAAGACGACTTTTCCTCCGCCTTTTTTAAGTAATACACGTTGTGCGGTTCCGACGACTTTTTGCCCTCCAATATTCAAATTGTACTCACCATCACAGTACGAGTATGGTGTCGCGTGCACGTCGACCTTAACGCCAAGTTGTTTAAAAAAGACCGTTAAAATTGAGCACAAATCGAGGTAGGCTTTTTTTATGTCGTAGGGTTGATCTTCTGGCCAATGATAGATGTGAGATAGGTTGATGATCCCCGGAACTTGAGGAACTGGAGCACCACCAGTTTTGCGGGAGAATAACTTCCAGCCGGTGTTGTCCAGAGCGTTTTTTAATTCTTCCGATACTGGCCATTTCCTACCTGCTGGTAATACTAAGGTCGGGCTTTTGACTTGCCAAAGAAGCAATACTTGCGAAAGCTGATTAGATTGAACCTGGGCGATTAGCTCATCTTCTTTATCAAAAACATCAGAGACTTCCGTTGCGACATAACGGATCAGTTTATTCTTTGCAGCCAAATATCATCCCTCACTTATTACCACCACTCGTTTTATCGCAGATACAAAAAGAATACTAGTTAGCATCTCATTGTTTGGGTTGCTTATCTCATAGAAGAAGTGTCAAAGCAGGCTGGTTAAGCCTGCTTTGTTCTCTTTAGTTTGTTTCATCTCTATCTTCGACTAGTTTATATCAGCCGTTGCGATAGCGATTAAGTCGGTAAATGACAATGAAAAAGGCTGTTCTGTGTTCAACGCCTTGGCCGGAAACTCTATGCTTAATTGGGCATGTTCGGGAGCTCTTTGCACAAGTTGCGTGACGAAGGTGCGAGTTTCCCCAGGTGAAATAGATAGATGTTTACTCCCGTGAGAAGAGAGCTCTGCAATGCCTATAGTTGGTATGTTGTTACCATCATTATCTTCAATACTGAGCAGAGATTCAGGTCTATATAGAAGTTTTCCGCTTTCATTACGATAAGCGCTAAACGTATTGAATTGAGGCTCTAACTCGCCCTGAGCGCCGATATTCGTTACGGAGAAAGTTACGTTGGAACCGTCAAAGTCTTCTACTTTAACTAGCACGTTATCATTTTGATAGCTTGCCGCAGCTACTGCGCTTGCCTCTTCTTCGTTGTTTTGCTGGTCGTTATTGCGTTCGTTCGATTCGCTCGGTTGTTTATTGCTTTGCTTTTTGAACATAGCGTAAGACTGATCTGCCATCGCGATGAGTGCAGGGATGGAGTAAAGGGTAAGACCTTCTAAATGGTCAAAATCTATTTTCGCATGCTGGGTCAGTTTATTATTTGAAAACTGGCAATAACCATCGATAAGGCTGATCAATGCCAGCTCATAGGTGCCTTTCAATCGCTCTGCTTCCTTCGCGGCCAGATTTAAATTCGATCTCATCCTTTGAATGTCATTGAGGGTGCGTTTGGGATAGCGGCCATTGGGCGAAACATCATTAGAAACCGATACCAGTTCTTCCGTTACAAACGGATTTTTTGCTGTCGGAATGACGGTAGTGATGTGGTTAGACTTCGTTATATCCTGACCGAGTAACATTACCATTTTTTGAGAGACTGACGTTCGGTTGGTTGCAAGTATGTTGTTGCAGTTTGGCGATGTTGCCGCGTATGAGTAGTAAACGGGAAAATAAGAAATTAGGACCGCTAAGCCCGTCACGACGAGTACTTTTGTTATTCGAGTTTTCATTCTGATAACCCCTCTGTCTCTTAGCGCGATAGGCTGACGTATTGCCCCCAGTCAACCTAATTGGTTCGCGCTTTCAGAATGGTTGTAATCAACTCTTAGTAGCAGGTTACCTTGTTCGTTCTCGTTATGTCCTCGACACTTTGCATTCCTCTAATTCGATACTGACAAAAGTGCCTGAATTAGAGAGTATTAATGCTACAAAGTTGATGCCTTTGTCTGAAAGATAGTCCTAACTTTTCCAACCATCAAATGTGTGATCTGGTGAGAAATCACGTCGATTACTGAGGCGCGAATAAAAACAGAGACTTACTGTAGAAAACTGATCTAAAAGAAAAAATAAATTCTTGCGAGGGAACTTTTTAACGTACGACACCAGCAACGAAGACTAAGAGAAAGTCGACGCTTAATCTTTTGGTTTGCGTTATGGTAATGAGTAAGCAAAAGTGTGGGCAATTCGACGATATATTGCCCGATGTAATGCTATGTTTATTAATGCACTGCTTAAAATATGAGCAAACATATACATCAACCATCCACCAAGAGGTCTATATGTTAGGTGAAAATCACTCATTAACTCATGAATTTCCAGAACATTTGGATACCATCTCCCATCTGTCAGCAAATGATGCATCCTTTGCTGAAAACGTGAGAAACTACAACGCCTTGGATAAAGAAATACGTGTTTTGGAACTGCAAGGTAACCCCATTGATGATCACGAGATGAATATACTGAAACATAATCGTGCTGAACTGAAAGATTGGTTACATTCCAGGATCATGGGTGCATAGCCAGCTAATGAGTATCGGCTCGTATCTAGGCATACGAGCCTTTTTTATTTTTGAACTGGCAGATGCCCGGTTTTGACCCAAATCACCGTTTCTTCTCCGACAAATGGCGTGTGTGAACTCAAATGTGGATTTCGCATCCAGGTATGCTTGGGATAGATGCCGAACTCATCTTGAAACTCGCCAGATAAAACTAATATTTCTTCGCCACCAAAGTGTTGGTGTGCTTGAAACTGTTCTCCTTTCGGCCATTTCACCAGCGCAACACGTTCATGACCAAATTCATGCAAAGGCATCACTTGCAGACCGCCAATTCCGGGGAGCCACTCTGCCTTATTGGTATTGATGCGTACTTCCGAAAGATCTTGCGGATCAAATTGGTTCAGTTTTACCAAAATGACACACCCTTCGTTACTGAACGGAGCATGATGGCTACCTGGAGGGTTGCGAATGTAAGTACCAGCAGGGTAATCGCCATTTTCATCAGAAAATACGCCTTCAAGCACTAAAATCTCCTCACCGAACGGGTGGTAGTGCGTCGCAAAGCGTGATCCAGCTTCATATTTTACAATACTGGTGGTGTGCCCTGATTCTTTCGCTTCACGCTCTAATGGTTTACGCCAAACGCCTTTGGCCGGGCTGGCAATCCATTCTTGTTGAGTTGTGTTAATCACAACTCTCTGAGTGAAATTCATATTCAACATGCTGAAATTCCGAGACCTATTTTTAGCAGACCGTATTTATTCTATACGTATCACACCCTAAACCGACTTAAAACCTACAGCAAGAGTGTATGAAAATTTGTTGGGAAAGGACGAATCCAAAGCCCCGACTAACGGATGTACTGGAAAAATACTGACCAATTGTATCGGATCGCTCACAACTCGCTCTTAGAATTTATCTATAGTTTTACTAGCGACGCAAAGGCGTGCTAGAACGAGAAGCAAAAGAGGATACAGGAACAAGTGCTGAAGCGCAGGGTGTATTCTCAAAAATATAGGAACACCAAGATGAAACATGACAAAGTAGCCATTGTCACTGGTGCCGCTCGCGGTATTGGACGAGCGATTTGTGAGCAACTATTAGAAGATGGCTTTTATGTCATCGGGTTAGATATCTCTCCGGTCGAATGGAGCCAGTCATCACAGCTCACCAGCTATCAAGTTAACCTATGTGACTCCAAAGGGGTCAATGAAGTCGTAGAGAGCATCATTCAGCAACATCATCGCATTGATGTATTAGTTAATAATGCAGGTATTACTCGAGACGCTCTACTCCAGGATATGCTGGAGAAAGATTGGGACAGTGTCATTGATGTAAACCTAAAAGCGGTATTTTTATTAACGCAAAGTGTCGCTCCAGTAATGTTAAACCAAGGTACTGGCAGTATTGTGAATATTTCTTCCATCGTGGGTACTGATGGGAATATTGGTCAGAGTAATTATGCTGCCAGCAAAGGCGGTGTTATCTCTATGAGCAAAGGGTGGGCGAAAGAGCTTGCTCGAAAAGGCGCACAAATACGTGTGAATTGTGTGGCTCCCGGATTCATTGTTACTGATATGACCAAAGACCTGCCTGAGAAAGTGATCAAAATGATGGAAGGTAAAACTCCACTAGGACGGATGGGGTCCGTTCGAGATATCGCAAATGGTGTTGCCTTCTTAGCATCAGATAAGAGTGAGTTCATTACAGGACAAGTGTTAAAAATCGATGGTGGCTTAGTCTTGTAGTCTCTTCACGCCGTCCCTTCATGGGGCGGCTTTTTCCTGCCCCTAGCCATATCTGCTTGATTTATCTTATAGCGCTAAAGAAAAAAACATAACCAAAGGTTCTAATCAAACTCGTCTTGAGGGCTTTAAATTTATGGTTGCGACCTAATATTCTGTTTATGACCAAATGAATTCAAGACATGGGATTGAGTGGCACACTACTGATCCTATCAGCCAAAGGCGCATTCAAACACGACAAGGAATAACAATGTCAAACGAGTACATACCACCAAAAGTTTGGACAAACGACAGTGAAAATGGCGGCCAATGGGCAAGCATCAACCGTCCGGACTCAGGCGCACGTCATGAGCAAGAGTTACCCGTTGGTGAGCATCCATTCCAGCTATATTCCATGGGGACACCAAATGGCCAGAAAGTCACCATTATGTTTGAAGAGCTGTTGGCTGCTGGTGTGAAAGAAGCGGAATACGACGCACATTTGATTAAAATCGGTGATAGTGACCAGTTTGGTTCCGGGTTTGTTGCCGTTAACCCAAATTCAAAAATTCCTGCGTTAGTCGATCGTTCTGGCGAAGAGCCGGTCAATGTTTTTGAATCTGGCAATATTCTTTTCTACTTAGCGGAAAAATTTGGCCTGTTCTTGCCTAAAGAAGGGGCAAAGCGAGCGGAAGTAATGAACTGGTTGTTCTGGCTACAAGGGTCTGCTCCATATCTTGGTGGTGGCTTCGGGCATTTCTACGCCTATGCACCAGAGAAGTTTGAGTATCCTATCAACCGATTTACCATGGAAGCGAAACGTCAATTAGATGTTTTGGACAAACGCTTAGCGAACAATGAGTTTTTGGGTGGCGACGAATACAGTATCGCGGATATCGCCACTTGGCCTTGGTATGGCAACCTAGTTTTGGGTCGAGCGTACGATGCGGCTGAATTTTTAGACGTAAATAGCTACGAGCACGTAGTCCGTTGGGCAAAAGCCATCGATCAACGTGAAGCAGTCAAACGCGGTCGTATTGTTAACCGAACTTGGGGTGAAGAAGGCGAGTATCTTGAGGAGCGACATAGCGCACAAGATATTGATGACGTGTTAAAGCTAAAACCTTAGGCTCAATCCTATTATCCTGCGTACCATTCACGAAATTGGTGCGCAGTTTTCTATTCTGATCTACGATCAACTCGCATACTTAAATCCATCAATGATGAATTTATTAGTCAATACTGAAAAGGATTAACGAAGCGTTACGTTTAGTAATATTAGTATCAACACCGGAAAAGACTTTTCTATTTAATTCTAGTTTGAATACATAAACGTCATTAATATCTGACATAAGTGACATTTATATTTCATTTCTATACTTCTGATTTTGCTTTTTAAATCGATTAATTGATTGGTTTTCTTGCCTATCCTACTTTATTTCCCCAGCCATATTATTGACCCTTAGCTAACAATATAAAATCAAAGAGACGCAATACTATCGCTATTGAAAGTCATGTTTCGTTGATTTTCATTGCCCCCTATTTTCCAGTTCGCCAGCATGAACTGTGTTGTTGTTATGTCCGCACACGTGTTTCTTATAACCCGCCTGAGTGCGGACGATTTTTTATCTTCGCTCGCTACAGTATTAATGGCTGCTAGTGCAGTCTCGGGCAATTCTCTCTTCATTTTTCTGGTTAACGCTATCGTCTGTAACCTTGCCAACTTGGCGCACCCACGTTTCTAATTACCAATAACGGAATACTCTTAAGTTGATGTTAGCGAACGGCCTCTATTGAAGGTCAATACGTTGTTTTTTGTGATGACGATGAAGATGATGACAGTAGTGGCGGATCGTTGGGCTACATGTACTTATCGTTGATGTTACTTTTAGTGGCAGGCAGAAGAAAAGTTATTAATCGCTAGTACTGATAAACACAAAAAGAACGCCCCGAGTTAAGTCGGGGCGTTCTTTTTTTAATTAAAGTGCTGCAAGAATTGTTTCTGCGTTGCTCACTTCAAACTTCTGTGGTTCTTCAACATTAAGTTTGGTCACGACACCATTATCAACAATCATCGCATAACGTTGAGAACGAATACCACCAAAACTGCCGGTATCCATTTCCAGACCAAGTGCTTTGGTGAAGCTAGCATCACCGTCACCCAGCATCATAATCTCAGAGGCATTTTGAGCTTCACCCCAAGCGTGCATAACAAATGCGTCATTTGTTGCGATACATGCGATAAGATCAACGCCTTTTGCTTTTAGCTGGTCTGCTAGAACAACATAGCCTGGCAAGTGAGCTTCTGAACAAGTTGGAGTGAACGCGCCCGGGACAGCAAACAACACCACTTTTTTATTCGCAAACAGCTCAGTTACGTCGTGATTTGCCATGCCATCGGCTGTTAGTTCACTGACAGTTGCAGAAGGTAGTGCTTGGCCTTGTTGAATCATAATTGTCTTCCTTTTGATATTCGTTATTTGTCTCAGTCAGTCTAGCGCTTAAGTTGAACATTAACCACTGAGGGTTTGTAGGGGTATACCCAAGTATTATTAACATTCTGAATTAAATCGGAAAGTCATTTGAGTATACACATCAATTTATAACGATTTAGCGAGTCTCAATTTCTATAAAGAAGAATGATTTTCAACGTAGTTTTTTACTTGAGAACGATAGTTAGCTTTTAGTTGATCATCAATGAAACTTGCTTCTATGGCGTTAAGCGTGAACTGCGCGATCTCATCGTTGCTCATTGGGTGTGCCTGACTCACGGCGAGGAAATTGTCGGTCATGTAGCCACCAAAATAAGCCGGGTCATCTGAATTGATGGTGACCGCTACACCTTGTCGGAGAAGATCGACAATGTTGTGCTGCTTCATGTCATCAAAGACACACAGTTTAATGTTCGATAGTGGACAGACCGTAAGGGGCATTTTGCTTTCGATAAGTGAGGCAACCAAGGTTTTGTCTTCTACGCAGCGAACGCCGTGGTCAACGCGGCTGACTTCCAACATTTCAATCGCGTCAGAGATATTTTGCGCTGGGCCTTCTTCACCTGCGTGAGCAACCGTTAATAGACCCGCCGCTTTTGCTTGTTGGAACACGCGCTCAAATTTTGCTGGTGGATGGCCTTTTTCTGATGAATCTAAGCCGACACCAATGATTTTGTCTCGATGTTTGAGAATGGATTGTAGCGTTTCGATTGCGCTCTCTTCAGATAGGTGACGAAGGAAGCAGGCAATGACTTGAGAAGTAATGCCAAGTTGTTCCTGACCATCTTTTAAAGCGCGACTAATTCCGTTGATCACTGTATCAAAATCAATACCGCGTTCGGTATGAGTTTGAGGATCAAAAAAGATTTCCGTATGAATGACGTTATCGGCCTTGCAATGTTCTAAGTACTCCCAGGTTAGGTCATAAAAATCTTGCTCCGTACGTAAAGCGTTCGCGCCCTGGTAGTAAAGATCGAGAAAAGATTGTAAATCTTCAAACTGGTAAGCTTCGCGTAATTCACTAGGGGTCGAGTACGGGATTTCAATATTGTTGCGTTTAGCAAGCTTGAACAGCAACTCTGGCTCAAGTGAACCTTCAATATGTAAGTGTAACTCTACTTTTGGAAGACCTTGAATAAATGCGTTCATATTCCACCTTTCGTGTATTGTGGATGCAGTTACTCTAAGAATAGGTATTGATAGAAATAAGTCGAACGCTATTACAAAGAGTAAGATACATCGTGATCTCAACTCTTCGTAATCAGCACTTTGCGGGAGCTGGTAGAGACCCCCAAACCATATCATTGGGGTTATACGAAGCAAACGGTTGCGATTATACGCAAAATTATCAATTTGACTAGGGGTTTATTGGTGTCACTGAACGAGTGAAATAATCGGAGGATATTCAGTTAGGCTGTATAGAAGAGGATTTGGATAGAAAAGGCACTGTTCATGTGAGTGAAAGGCAGGCGGCGTTACCTTACACTTAACATGAAGAAAGAAAACGATGTTAATCTTTTAGATGTATTAGTTCCGACTAGATCTGACACTTCAATTTGAAAAGAAGAGAGTTACCCACTTTGATTAAAGGTGCTTAATCACTAATCAAAGACAAAAAGAGGTAACTCTCATGCTTCATACTAGCAATCCAATCATCAAACACAAAGCGGGCCTTCTCAATCTTGCAGAAGAACTCGGTAATGTATCTAGAGCCTGTAAGGTTATGGGGGTATCAAGAGATACTTTCTACCGTTATCAAGAGTTGGTTGAGACGGGGGGTATTGATGCTCTGATTAACCAGAGCCGAAGAGCACCGAACTTAAAGAACCGTGTTGATAGTGAAACTGAGCAAGCCGTTATCAAATACGCCATCGACTTCCCAGCTCATGGACAAGTTAGAACGAGTAATGAATTACGTAAACTGGGGGTATTTATCTCTCCAAGTGGCGTACGCTCAATCTGGCTTCGCAATGACCTAGAGAACTTCAAGAAACGTCTTATCGCACTGGAGAAACAGGTCGCAGAGAGCGGTATTATCCTAACAGACGAGCAAGTTGCTGCCCTTGAGCGCAAAAAGCATGATGACGAAGCTTGTGGTGAGATAGAAACAGCGCACCCAGGTTATCTTGGCTCTCAAGACACGTTTTATGTTGGCAACCTTAAAGGTGTTGGACGCATCTATCAGCAGACGTTCGTTGATACCTACAGCAAAGTTGCCTTCGCTAAGCTCTACACGACAAAAACACCAATCACCGCAGCAGATATGTTGAATGATAAGGTTCTGCCGTTCTTCGAGACTCATGAGCTGCCAATGTTGCGAATCTTGACTGACCGAGGCACTGAATACTGTGGTCGTGTTGAGCAGCACGATTACCAGCTCTACCTAGCCATTAATGATATCGACCACACGAAAACTAAAGCGATGTCACCACAAACAAATGGTATCTGCGAACGCTTCCACAAGACCATATTGAATGAGTTCTACCAAGTGACATTCAGAAAGAAACTGTATGGTTCTATCGAAGAGTTGCAGAAAGATCTGGACGAATGGATGGACTACTACAACAATCACCGTACTCATCAAGGAAAAATGTGCTGTGGCAGAACGCCGATAGAAACATTAGAGGATGGAAAATCAATCTGGGCTAAAAAGAATCTAGCCCAGATATAATCTGACAGGCACCAAGTCGAAAAACGGGTAACTGTCAGATCAGGTCTGAATTAGTACATTTTAGAGATCAAATAATTTATCAAACTCTCTTTGTTCCATAATGTCTTCAATACGGCGTCGAGTTTTTTGCTTAATCGCTGCATTATTTTGCTCAGATTCTTTCTTTTCTTTTTCTAATTGTTTGTTACTTTTCTTAGCCATAAAAAGGCCTCCAACTTGAACGTGAATACTATCAATGCCTGAAAAATGTTTTATTTGACAATAAAACTTCCTATCTTTGAACCTTCGTCACACAGAATTGCACCTTCACCGTTGTTTTCATTATATTGGAAGTCAATAGAAACACTGTTGGTTTGAAGTTTTGGCAATACATGTCGCATTAATATATCGCTGTTAAGTTGATGTATTCTGGCATTCCAAGTGGTTTGTGGTTGTTTTAAATTAAACTCAATTTCTAACATTTATTCTCCTGTTTCTTTACGATTTTCTCTTTGTTAAGTAGTTGGTACCAATGCCTTTGACGGCCTGTTCTTCTAGAGGACATATTACTTTCCTTTTATTAATAAAATATAAAATGGTACTGCCAAATTTTATTTTAGACAGCACTAAGCTAAGCCATTAAATGGCTATAAAATGTGAAGGATTTTTTGAAAGGAGAGAAGTTTGGTGCAGCATGGATATGCTACACCAAGAAAAGCAGTCTTATAGAGGAGTAACTTCAGTCGCTTGAGGACCTTTTTTACCTTGCTCTACGTTAAAGCTTACTTTCTGACCTTCAGTCAAAGTTTTGAAACCGTCAGCAACAATCGCGTTGAAATGCACGAATACATCTTGGCCGCCGTTGTCTTGAGATAGGAAACCGAAACCTTTTGTTTCGTTAAACCATTTTACTGAACCCGTTACTTTAGACATAAAAACACCTTTGAAATAAACATTTTAATTACGAATTTTCGTGTGGATCTTTTTTAAGCTATTGAATGTTCAATCAAGAGGAAGTTGTACGCAGGTGTCTGAATGGGTGATTCAAGATTTTACTGAGAAGGAACTTAAACTAAATGTTGCATTAACAGCTCTTCTTTAAGAGCCAACGCCCACTATACACCGAGTTTAGAAAATAGCCACATTTATTTTTTGGTTGGTGTTAGCCAATGTTCCAACAGTGAGCGAGCAGATAATTTGCCTCTATTTACACAACAGCGGAGGGAAAATTGTTGTAGTTCGAAAAAGTTGAACAATTAGCTCAACTGCATATGGTCATGATTATTTTCCGTCAACCTACAATAGGGACATACCGTTAGCCGAGTATTGCTAGCCATTTTAAAACGGCGAGCAAGGCTTTTGAGGAGAAAGGTTATGAGTAAAACAAGAGAAGTCCGTCAGATAATTCCTTCCCAGCCTACTGCGGATGGCGATGGCGTTAAAATTCGCCGAGTAGCTGGATTCAATAATGCCAGTTTTTCACCATTTTTGATGGTGGATGAGTTGAAATCTGATAACCGCGCTGACTATATCGGCGGTTTTCCTCCGCACCCTCACCGAGGCATTGAAACCCTGACCTATATGTTGAAAGGGCACTTTCAGCATCGTGATCACATGGATAATGTCGGTGAACTTCGTTCTGGTGGCGCTCAATGGATGGCTGCTGGCCGTGGTGTTATTCATAGTGAAATGCCAATTATGCAAGATGGCGAACTGCATGGTTTCCAGATTTGGATTAATCAGCCAGCAAAAAATAAAATGCACCCTGCTCAGTATCATGATTTCCAGCCTGAAACCATCACCGAAGTGAATGACGAAAATGTCGGCTTGGTTCGTATTATTGCTGGGGAACTTAATATCAATGGGAACCGAAGTAGCGGACCACTAACGAAAACGGGCGTTGATGCAACGGTTGCTGATTGGCGACCACATGCAGGCGCAACGCTCCAGCTTGTCACCGAGTCGAACCACAACATGATGGTTTATGTCTACCAAGGTAACGTTGAAACTCAGCAACGCGTGATAAAACAAGGCGAAATGGCGCTCTTGTCTCAAGGAGAGTTGGTTGAGCTGACGGCAAACGACGAAAGTGGAGTATTAGTTTTCATTGGCGAGCCGATTAACGAGCCTGTGGTTCACTATGGTCCATTTGTGATGAACAGCATTGAAGAAATCGAACAAGCAATTCAAGACTACAATGCGGGACTGTTTAAAACTTATTAGTCTTCTGGGCCACGAGCCACGCGACGAGCACAAGAGAATTGGAGCCTGATTATTGGGCTTATTAAAAAGCAAATACGATAATCCACTGCCATCGAATTTGCATTCGCCACGCCTTAGGGTGTGGCTTTTTTCATTTCAGAAAACAAAACAGATAGTCTTAAAAGCTTTCCCCAAAAAGGATATGAGATTACACATTGACAATGTTTGACAATCAAACTAAGTTTGTATCAAATATTTTGACTATCAAACAAATGAGCATTCAGGATGAAAGGTAGCGCAATGGCAGTTTCGCAGCATAGACACGATTTTGTGTCGCACAACCATACAGGTGAGAGACGAACTTTTTACGTACTCGTGCTTACCCTTTTCACTATGATAGTCGAGATTAGCGCGGGTACGCTGTTTGGCTCTATGGCGTTACTGGCCGATGGCTGGCATATGGGGACCCATGCGGCTGCATTTTGTATCACCTTGTTTGCTTATCGCTATGCTAAACAGCACGCAAACAGTGAACGGTTTTCTTTTGGGACAGGCAAAGTCAGTGTCTTAGGAGGGTTCACCAGCGCTATCGCACTTGGCATTGTTGCCTTGATGATGATGATCGAGTCTGCGCATCGGTTATTTAACCCAGAATCGATAAAGTTCAACGAAGCCATTACGGTGGCGGTCATTGGTTTAGTAGTAAATCTGGCGAGTATGTTGTTGCTAAAGGATCACCACCACCATGATCATCATCATGGTGATCACCATCACGATCATAACTTAGCTGCCGCGTATTTCCATGTACTGGCTGACACGTTAACGTCATTGCTTGCGATTGTGGCACTCATCATAGGGAAGTTTTATGGTTGGATTTGGCTGGATGCGATCATGGGTATGGTCGGTGCGCTAGTTATTGGTAAATGGACGATTGGCTTAATGCGACAAACAGCCCCGGTTTTATTAGATGAAAGCATTGATGAACAGTATCGACAAGATATGCGTGCAGAGCTTGCGCCTTATGCCGATGTTGTAGACCTGCATGTCTGGAAAGTCAGTGGGCACCATTATTCCGCTGCTATCGCGATAAAGAACCGAAGTAATAAATCACTCAGTGATTTTAAGCAACTGTTGGGTAAATTTGATAAGATTCACCATCTTACTCTCGAAGTACAAAACGACTAAACGATGAGCGAACTAGAAAAATTGAATCAGATGCTGACCGAATTCTACGATAAAATGTCGTCGTGGGAACAGTCAGTGGTGAAAGAAACGGGTTATTCACTGGCTCAGGTCCACACGATTGAAGTGCTTGGTGGGCATGGCGCGTTACGCATGAAAGAACTGGCAGAAAAACTGGGCATCACGACGGGAACGCTAACCGTTCAGATTGAAAAACTGGTCAATGCGAATTTGATAGAGCGTTGCGCTCATCCTGAAGATCGCCGGGCGATTGTGGTTAAATTAACGCCAGAAGGTGAGATTATCCATCGTCATCATAACCAGCTACACCTGGATTTAGTTCGTGACTTAACCCGACATATCGAGCCTGAGCAACAATCCATTTTTCTGACATGTCTGGAAAGAATGAATCGCGAGTTCTAACCTTTTTGAATAGTTCTCTTTACTCAATAGCAGAGTGCTCATTGCGCTCTGTTTTATGGTTTATTTAACCTGCTAATAACGACTGCTACTCTTTTGCTTTTTGCTCAGTTCTTTTCATCGACTCCCTACCAAAATTTCGAGTTTGTAAGTCATTATCTTTGCTGACAATACTCGACGCCGACATCATATCTCTCGTTATTGTCGCCTGAATCTCCTCCTATCAAGAGGATCTTTACTATGCTTGTAGTTCTGCTTTGAGAAGAAACGCAGGCTCGTGAGCTAGGTATTAATCTTCATTGTTAGGTGACGCTATGAACACACAACCAACCTTAATTGAGTACGCAGTGGCAATCATTGGCTTACTTTTGACAGGCGTTGCCCTCTGAGAATAATCTCCCAGAGGGCAGAGAGTTCTATCGATTAATATTGAAGCGTGCCATTGCAGCTTCTTCTTTCGATACGACAGTTTTACCAATTGGCGCAAGAGAGATCATCGCCAGTTTCAGGTGCTGAAGTGCAAACGGAATACCAATGATGGTAACGAAGCAAGCAACCGCGGAAATGACATGACCGATTGCCAGCCAGATACCTGCAAACACAAACCACACAATATTGCCAATAACGCCAAGTGGACTGGTTCCGATGTCCATCTCCTTGGTCAGTTCATCACGTGAAATGGCTTCCTTTCCGAACGGGAAGAACGAAAAGTTACCCATGACGAAACAGGCGCGCCCCCACGGGATACCTATAATGCTGATAAAGGCTAGGATGCCGAAAAACCACCACAGCAGTCCCATAAATACGCCACCCAACACAAACCAGATGATGTTGCCAAGAGTTCTCATTCTATTTCCTATTTCTAATCGTCGATTTTAAATCGAGTTCATGCCACCGATGTAAAGTGACGTCATTGAATCCAAGCTGGACATGATTTTAAGTATGTCACAGGAATCTTAACAGAGTATGAATAACATTAATCTGAGCTATGGAGGGGAAGTAACTAGTTGTAAGGCAGGAAGAATATCCACGCCACCATGCTTCTTCACTTGAACTAAAGCAAATGAACGTGGATACCGTATTGACGGCGCTTAACGTAAAATGGCTTTCTCAATTTGTTGGCATATTGCTTCCGCTAATTGGTGGCTGGCGATATTGCGATCGACAACTGTATTCCCCAGTTTTCCGCTTTCTATGACGCTAAACCAATCTAATAGCATGGCATGGAAGCCTTTACTGGTTAGCATTGGCGTCCAATCCTTCAAGCTTAATTTTTGCTCTTGGTTTTCTTGCCAAAGTTTGCCCTCCATAAAAGAGTCGAACTCGACCGCTTGGTTGGCGTAACACGCCTGTACTCGTTCGGTTGTGATGCCAAAATGGCGATTCATAGAAGCGTGCAGAAGTGTCTCACCATGTTGCCATTGCACATCCAGCCGTGCTAACTCAGCTCCATCAAACTGATGCGTGACGTAAACGTCCTGCAGGTTGGCTTTAGCCACAATGTTCACACTGTCTAACGGATGAATGAAGTCGTCAAAAATAAAAGTACGAACGTCACCTGGCAAGTTATGTCGATTCTTTTCCCAGCGAAGTGACTTCAATCCAGTGAGTTCGCCCTTTTGGACGCCATGCATGTGTTGATTGTAGAGCGGGATATGGCGGCGATTGAAGCCAACATAAAGAGGCTGATTCGTCTGAGCCGAAATCTCATACAGTTTTTCGACCTCTGCGGCGTTGTCAGCCAGAGGTTTATCTACAAAGGTCGGAATACCCTGCTTTAAAAAGTATTCAGCGATTTGAAAGTGGACACTGGTAGCGGCGTGTATCATGACGGCATCGACGCCGAAGTTCATAAGTTGCTGATAGTCATGACAGGTTTCTGCGATTCTATACTGTTGAGCCAGAGCGCTCAGAGTTGCGGTATTTCTGGTACAAAATACCAAGTCAATATCGGGGAGCTGAGTGATAACAGGAAGATAAGCTTTTTGCGCAATATCTCCTAAGCCGATGATGCCAATTTTCATCTGGATTCTTCTCTTTGTCGTGACTAGCAGCCGAGTATAGCAAGGGTGAAGGTTAATTTGCTGCAGTGCTATGTTATAAAAAAGCCTGACTCACAATTTGTGGTCAGGCTTAATGTTCAGGTTTAATTATCCAGCTGTAATGACTTATCCCTTAGACATTTGGCGTGCGACATGTTTTGAAAATGTCCAGTGCACCGTCGTACGCGCTGGTTTTAACATCCATAATGCCTAACAATGAGTGGAAGACATTATCCTGAGAGTATTTACCCACGCTTTGCGCTTCTTGGCTCAAACAGTCGGTATTAATCTGTTTGGCCTGCTTAAAGTTTGGTGACATCCACATCATAAAAGGCACACGCTTTTGGGTGTCTGGTGCGAGGCTGTAAGGCATGCCATGCAGGAACATACCGCTTTCACCCAGAGATTCTCCATGGTCAGAGATGTAAACCAAAGCCGTGTTGTATTTGTCTTCCAATGTCGTGAGTTTATCGATGGTCTGTTCTAGTACATAGTCTGTGTAGCGGATGGTGTTGTCATAGCTATTGACTATTTGTTCGACACTACAGTTTTCGATATCAGCGCGAGGGCAATCTGGCTGGAAGAACGCTTTGTCTTTCGGATATCGCTGGAAGTAGGTTGGACCATGACTACCGATAAGGTGCAGCGTGACGACTCGGTTACCCTCCATACTATCTATTTCTTGCTCAAAGTTGTCGAGAAGCGCCATATCATAGCAAGTCGTGCCATTACACCATTGATCTGTCTTCGTTCTGTCTACCGCGATCTTTTTTACTTTATGTGCAACGTGCTTATCACCGCCATCGTTTTCTTTCCACATCACGTCTATGCCCGCTCGTTGCATAATATCTAACACATTGTCTTGGTTATCTGCTTTGCTGCGGTCGAAGTTATGGTGTGTCAGTTGGGAAAACATACACGGAAGCGATACCGCTGTTGCGGTGCCGCAGGAAGCAAAATCCTGAAAGGAAATCACGTCTAGCTTACTGGTGTAGGGGTTCGTTTTTCGCTCATATCCATTGAGTTGATAATTTTGAGAGCGAGCAGTTTCACCGACAACAAAGACTAACAGCGTTGGCTTTTTCTGTGCTTTTGTTAAAGCTGCTGCGGATTGTTTGGCCTCGGTACCAATCTCGCGATAAGGCTCTGGTTCGGTAAGGTAAGTTTTTTTCACGTATCCGGCTGCGCTATAGACGAACTGAGTCGGGATGATCATCTTTTTCAGATAACTGTTGTTTCTGCCTACCGATGCATAGTCTTGATAATACAACGCTGCAATGCCCGCAATAACAGCAAGAGAGGCGATCATAGACACCAACTTGGTGATAGAAAAGTGCAAACATTGGCCGCTCAACGGACGCAATTTGGTGTTGGCTACTACCAGCGCAGGTACGATACCCATTAATAGCACCCACAAAGCGGAATACGCACTGAAGTAGGAGCTGGCTTCGCTGGTATCTGTTTCAACAATATTGGCGATCATGCCGTAGTCGAACAGTGTGCCATAGTTGTAACTCGCGTAGCTCACCATGCTCGATAGAATGAGCAGTAGGATAAAAAACGGTTTCCCTATCCACGGCCAACTGAACAAATTGAAAAGGAAGTTAAGTGCAGCGATAAAGAAAATTGGGATGGTAACAACAAACCCGACTTTAACGTTATCGAGGCTAGATAGAATCCCAATGAGCTCTTTGTAAATCGGGATATTGACAACAAGCGCAAAGTAAAACGCTAATAAAAAAGAAAAGGTAACGTAAGAGATCCCTTCTCGTTGTAAATCAACTGTCTTCATAAATAACTGCCTTACAAAAAACTAAAGCAAAAATGACGCCCAGACAAACAGGACGAGTAGTAGTGCAACAAATACGGCGGCAGAGCCAATGTCTTTGGCACGGCCACTTAGTACGTGCCATTCGTCGCTGACACGGTCAACAACCGCTTCTACGGCGGAATTAATTAATTCGACGATTAAGACCAAAAATAAACTGCCGATCATCAGCACTCGTTCTAAGGTTGTGACGGGCAAGAAGAATGCGCTGATCGAGAGAATGACGGAAAGGAGTAATTCTTGTCTAAACGCAGCTTCATTAATCCAAGCGGCTTTCAATCCTTGTAATGAATATCCGGTCGCGTCCATGACTCGGCGAATGCCTGTTTTTCCTGGTTTCAAAATAGAGTTCCAATACTGCTTATTGATAAATGCATGCCTGGTTTCGACGTGCCCCAAGCTAGTGGCGAGATTAATAGGTCAGGCGTGAAACATTTGTGAATAGCAAGAACAGAATTTAGATGGGCGAGTATGATCTTTTGTGGCGATAACCAGTGACAATTGAGTTTCAAATAAAAAAGGCGCAACAAGTGCGCCTGAAAAATGATGATTGATGTTAACGTTAAGCGGTTTGCTCGCTGGTGCAAACGACGCTGTTGTCACTGCCAAAACCATTCGGAACGTAGGCATCGGCTTGTGGGTCGTTTTCCCATTCAGCTTCATTTAGCAGGTAGCGGAATTGAATGTTTTGTTCCTTTGGTAAGCGAGTCTTAAACTTAAACTGGCCGCTGGTTTTAACCAGTTTCATTGGTTCTGGCTGCCAGTTGTTAAAGTCTCCCGCAATTTTTACGGATTCACGCTGCTCTTTATCAAGTTCAAAGGTGACTTCAACTTCATCTTTGGTTTTAAAAAATCTTTTTTTAAGCATTAATTTTTTCCTTGTTTGTACAAAAACTACCCTAACTATTACTAAGGTTTCATACTGAATTCAAGTTTTATCAGCTACAAGACGGTAAAAAAGGAAAAATAATCAGTTGTATAAGTAATGGGTTAGTGTTGACGCTTGTATGAACAGAACGTTTCTGTATGATGAAAATTATCCTACTTTTGAAGATGTTGGTATGCGTACCTTTAACCGTACATTGATGATGACATTAACTTGCTTGGTAGCCATGCTGCTAACGAGCCTTGCGCCTAATGTACAAGCAGAGACCATACCAAGTCAGAATCACAGTAATCAGGTTCCATTGAAAGAGCTTCAGGCTCAGCTTGGGGTTAATACTGACTGTATTGAGTCCTCAGAGAATGAACGAGTGCTCACTTCAGGGAAAGACCAACACACCAGTTGCAGTTCTTCATGTATTGTGAAGGTGCCTGTAACCTTGCCGCACAATAGTCTGATGCGCTTTCCTCACCGGCTTGCGCTTATTGGTAAATCTCCTGCCGTAAAAGCGGTATCGGTGATCTACCAGCCGTATCGACCTCCCATTGTTTGATTTTCTTCTAATCTAAATACAACGACTAATTGATTTAAGTAAGACGGCAGACTGCTGTCTAAAGGAAACAAACAATGAAGAAATTACTTGCGCTATGCAGCACCCTTTTACTTGCGTTTACGGCTCATGCAGCCCAGTTTGAAGAGGGAAAACACTACAAAGTGCTGGAGGCAGAGAAAGCAGCTAAACCGACAGTGACAGAGTTTTTCTCTTTTTACTGCCCGCACTGTTATAAATTTGAAAGCTTGGTTGAGAACTTGAAACCAGCCTTACCTGAAGACGCGCGATTTGAGAAAATCCATGTTTCATTTATGGGTGGGAATATGGCGGTTCCTATGGCGAAGTCTTACGCAACGATGGTATCTCTCGGAGTTGAAGATAAGATGATTCCGGTGATGTTTGCGCAGATCCACCAAAAGCGTGCGGCTCCTAAAGACGAAGCTGAACTAAAACAAGTCTTCACTGATTATGGTGTAGACGGTAAAAAGTTTGACGCAGCGTACAACAGCTTTGCTGTGAACTCGATGCAAAAGCGTTTCGACCAAGAGTTCAAAGCAAGCACGTTGACAGGAGTGCCGGGTGTGATTGTGAACAACAAGTACATTGTTATTCCCAATGAAATCAGTTCTTACGATGAGTATAACCAGCTAGTTAACTACTTACTGACCCTTTAAATATAAAACGCAAAAATGGCGACTTAATGGTCGCCATTTTTCTTAACCGTCAAGCAAACAGCACGATGCCATGCATCAACAAGACCCCGCAGGTGAGTTTTCCACGCATTCCCTGATAACCTTTTGGGTCGATTTCCTGTTCTACCTTCCTAATCAATTTTTCAGAGAACCAAACGGCAATGTAGCCTGCGGCCAGGAGAAGAATGGCTGTGACGTAGTGAGTGTGTCCCTGTAGCAGGGCACCCCATGCGAGTAAAACAAACAGGTTACTCAGCACCAAAATATTGCGACTCAATCGGTGGTAGTAATGGTCGATTCCGTTACCCCATAGCACGCCAGACAAGAAGCTTAAGATAACCGCACTGTAGGCAATAAAGAATTGATGGCCACTTAAATTAAACAAAGTGGTGTCAGTAATAATGAGCAGCAAACTAAGTAAGAATGGAATGAGTCCTAAATAGCCCAGCCGTAACATGGTAGAGCGTGTGGTGGTCATGATTGCTGTCCTACAGTTGTTGTTCAATCATATTAGTAAGCGTAGTACTTGTAGGAGATGTCGAACTTGGGAATGTCGCAATGACTTTGCCTTCTTTACTAATCAGAAACTTATAGAAGTTCCATCTTGGCGTGATACCGGCTTGTTGGCTGATTTCGCTGAATACTGGATTTGCATCGCTGCCCATCACTGAGCTTCGAGCCATCATCGGAAAGGTAACCCCGTAATCGAGGTAGCAAATTTTTGCGGAATTCTCTTCGCTGCCTTTATCTTGGTTAAAGTCATTGCTTGGAAAGCCTATAACCGCGAAATTTTTATCTTTGTACGTTTGGTAAAGCGATTCTAACTGTTCGAACTGCGGCGTAAATCCGCATTGACTGGCGGTGTTGACGACGAGCAATGTCTTCCCTTTAAATTGCTCACATAAATCAATTTCATCAGTGGAGTTGAGTAACCTTTGTTTGCCCTGAAGAATATCCGGGCAGCTAGCAGCAAAGGCTGTAGAACTCAGACTGAGTAGCCCGAGTAAGACCAAGTTCTTTATTCTTCCTTTCATGCTCCGATATCCTTATTTGTTTACCTTAGTCAGTATAGTGTTACTCTGCAGGTTAGAGATCGATCAAAAAAGCCGCGCAATTGCACGGCTTTCAAATAAGTTGGGGACGAGCGTTATGCCAGCTTCAAATCAAACTGATTACGGTATGCGACCATATCTTCAATGGTAAGCACCGGCATGTTATGAAGACGCCCAAATGCAACGAGCTCTGGTGTTTTCGCCATCGTGCCATCTGGATTGGTCACTTCGCACAATACGCCCGCAGGCTGTAACCCTGCCATTTGCATCAGATCAATCGTGCCTTCTGTATGTCCGCGGCGAGTCATCACGCCACCTGGGCGAGCGCGCAAAGGAAAGACGTGGCCAGGACGGGCAAGATCTTCAGGCTTCGCATGTGGATTTGCCGCTGTCTTGATAGTGGTAACACGGTCTGCCGCAGAGACACCTGTCGTTACGCCAACTTTCGCTTCAATCGAAACGGTAAATGCGGTTTGGTTTGCGCTGTTGTTGTCCACAACCATTGGTGGAAGTTCCAGCTTGTCTGCTTGAGTATCGGTCAGACAAAGACACACGATACCACTGCACTCACGGATCATTAGTGCCATTTGTTCGTTAGTCAGGTGTTCAACTGAGTAGATGATGTCGCCTTCATTTTCACGGTCTTCATCATCAAGCAGAAGCACACCACGGCCTTCCTGCAGTGCGGTAAGTGCGTTTTCAACGCGAGTAATTGGGTCGCCGAATTCGGCAAGTAGCGATGACTGATTCATGGTTAACTCCTAAATATGACCAGAATCAGGGCGGTATGAGAGCTCGCTGTAAAATGCGATCAAAAAGAAGTGCACCAGTTCCTCTCAACGAATCTAGCAAGCGTACTGGTGTATTCTTATTCTCTTTCATCCGGACTATAACCGTCGGCTCTGGCATCTCACCAGATCTGCTGACCTCGACGAATCGAGCGCTCGCGGGCTCACTCAAAAGAGTATACCGCCGGTGGGGAATTTCGCCCCGCCCTGAGAACAATTAAAATTTAGCCAAGTCTTTTTTAACTAAGACTGACCAAGGGATAGTACTGATTTAACGATATTTTGGGAAGCAGATTGCGCTTTTATTACATAAAAATGTGCTATCGACGAAAAAAGTCGGTGCGAATAAAGTGATCAATTTGCTCAGGGACAAAGGTGTTGTAGATCAGGCTAGTATGTGTTTGTTTTGCCTCAATATGATCTTGCATGCCTTCCAAACGGGTTTCGTCCACCGTTACCGTGCCGTCTGACATGGTATTATCACCGCGAATAAGCAGAGGACGAGCCCCGATAGGGACCGTACCCGCAATACTTCCAAGCTTTTGGGGAAAGTCCCAGACGTCGTCGTGTTTGTTTAAACCGTGATGAGGCGAGTTACCTAAAAGTGCGCCTAAG
>NZ_CAKLCK010000038.1:0-51724 GCF_921292965.1 Allocatenococcus thiocycli | reverse complement strand
TGCGGTCTTAATCGATGCCGAAAATGCTCAATACTCCGTGTTAGATGCAGTATTAAAGGAGCTATCTAAACATGGGCACATACTCGTTAAAAAGGCTTATGGGGATTGGAGTTCTGAGTGCTTGAAAAATTGGAAGCAACCTTTAAATGAGCTGGCGATAAATCCGGTACAACAGTTTTCCTACACTCAAGGTAAAAACTCGTCTGATGCAGCAATGATTATTGATGCAATGGATCTCCTTTACTCCAACAAATATGACGCCTTTGCTTTAGTAAGTAGTGATAGTGATTTTACTAAACTGGCTTCAAGGCTAAAGGAGTCAGAGATATATGTTTTTGGCGTTGGTAAAAAAATGACGCCTGTGGCATTTCGCAATGCTTGTGATGATTTCATGTATACGGAGGTGCTCAAAGAAAGATATGCCCCTAAAGAAGAGCAGCCTTCAACCAATAGCACGAATGAAAAATCATCCCAGAATGACAGTAAATCCATTCGTAGGAAATTACGCCAAGACACTAAACTTCTCAATATCTTGCGAGGTGCTGCTAGTGAGTACCAAGATGAAGATGGTTGGTCGTTTTTAGGGCATTGTGGCAGTTTAATAAAGCGTCAGTATCCAGACTTCAGCTCAAAGAACTATGGTTTCACTACATTAAGTCAACTAGTTGAGGCAACTGAGTTGTTTGACATTTTGCGTAAGGAAACAGAGTCGGGGGCAGTGCATATCTTTATTAAAGATGCTCGAAAAAATGCCTAACAAACTGCTCAAGAGGGATTCACAACGCGTGGCATTTTTACTATGCGTTGCGTTTAGTTTAAGGTGGTATGCGGTGGCCTTTGTATTGCGTTGCTCTCACCTTAACAGGGCTATATGTACGAGGTAAGTATTGAGTTCAATTAATCATCACTATGTCCCACAGTTGTATTTACGAGGCTTTGTTGCTGAGTCTGGTCGTATTCAAGTGTTCGATAAGCAGTTGAATTTATTCAAGAAAGATAAGCAAACGCCTCGAACAATATTATTCGAAAAGCATAGGAATACAATCACACATCGAGGTGTACGAACGGATGCACTAGAAAAGCTCTACGGGACAATTGAAGCACCATTGGGGCAATTTTTCGATTTAGTTCGCAAGGGCTTGTCGGCGAATGAACTAATATCTAAAGAAGGCATTTATCTACTAAAGGTATTTGTAGCGTTTCAATTTTGGCGAATGCCTTTGTTAGATCCCTTTGTAGAACAGTACATTAAAACTCTAGACTTAAAACGGTTTGGAAACAGAATTACACTGAATGGTGTCAACATTGGCGATTGTGATCAAATCAAAAGCGCACTAGAAAATGACTCTGGGTTCAGACATTACTTTCGTAGCTTTATGCTACCTCTATTAACGTTTGATTTTAGGGTGCATGACAGTGATTACGAATCATGGAAAGTCCATCATGTTTCGCCAGAATACGGAGGTTGGAACAACTTTTTAACGGGAGATAACCCGCTACTTTTTGACGATTTGACCGAGATGTTCGCATTTAAGTCTAAGTTTATTATGCCTTTATCAAATAATCAGTTGATCACCTTTTCGCCAATACAAAATCTCGCTATGGATCTAGGGCCGCTTTTTACAACTTACTTAGCAATGGCTACATATAATCAGTGCCATCGATATGTAGTAGGGACTAATAAAGACTATATTGAGCAAATAAAGTTATTTTTGGGGTCGGAGGTAGAGCCTTCAGATTTGAGGGCGGAGTTATTTAAATACATATAACAAGCGTTTAAGGTTTCAAGATACTTTTACTAATCGGATATAAGCGATCTACCAAATTTCGCGTAACTCGCTTTTGTCCAGAAAGGTGTTTGAATGGGGCCGATCAATCTGTGGATGCTCAAGACAACCAGTATGAAACTTTATTCCTCTCCTACATTAGACACTTAACGTACAATATTTACCGAATCGTCGTGTGCCCCCTAGTAGTAGCCTTGACACTTAATAGAAAAAGAATCAAATTAGAATAGATAAATAATTTATTCTAAATGGTATAACAATGACAACAAGTGACAATGATAACGAAGAAAACATCGAGTTAGTGAGAGCGTTCATCGGCAGAATCAATAATCGAATAACTCACTTACTTGAAGAGAACAAGCCAATCCATCGCTACGCCGAAGAAAAGTGTTCTGGCGGCCATTACGCGCCTTATGTTCGCGCCACTTATAAGCCCAAAAGCGAATTAGAATACAATGAGTTAAAAGAAGAATTTAGGGAGCTAGAACTAGAATATTTTGATTTACTCGAAAAGCACGATAGAGAGCAAAAAGCGTATAAAAATTTTCCGATTTTCATCGATTCACCTGTTAGTAGCGTTTCGCTAAAGTCGAACACAGCTTACAAATCACGTCGATATAAGCCAGATGCGGGGATTGAAGTCGAGGTTGTAACTATTCGATATAGCGATCATAAAGAAGAGTTGTTGACGAAATCTCAAGCAGAGCAAGAAGCGCTTGATGTGCTTTCGAAGCTAAGTAAGTACATAGAGAGTGCAAGCATCGAAGACTCAGGTTATAACACGATTTATGTCACTGTGAAGCTGTCAGATTTAAGTGAATACGCAAAAGCTCAAGGTTTAGAACATTCTTCGATCACTTTAAGGACCGTTTCTGGCGTTAAGTACAACGCGAGAATTTTGACAGAGGCAGGAGAGTCTAGCGAGCATAAGTACGGTTTTATCATTGTTCACCCAGATTCTTCACTCAGTAAAAGTGGATTCTTCACCCCAACTCCACGGGCAAAATCTCACCGATCACTAGAGAGAACCTCTACACGACTAAATAAAATTGGGGAAGTTGAATTGGGGGAACAATTAGAGATTTGGCTCATTCCATGAAAGAATAGTTATTTTATCTATTCTAATATGGGGCGAAAAAATCCAAAAATCCTTCAGAATCGCGGGTAATCACCGTCGTTTCTTCAGCGCAGCTGAAAGCAATAAGCTCAAGCGTTTTTACGGCAAACTTGCCAACATCTAGGCAGAATAGTTACAGTTTGCTATAACAACAGAGTCACGAGTCGAGGGCTTAGGCTATGGAATTGAAAACCCAAGTTACAAAAGCGAAAGCCGCTAAGGTTGAGGCAATGAAGAAAATCAAGGCAGCTTACACGCAGGCTAAAAATGAAGGTAAGGTAAAAGCCTACCATATTTCATTTCGCCTGCCTCATAATATCATTCGAGATTAGTAGCCATGCGGCTTTAAGTCTAGAGTTGGCGAGACATAAAACGGGCCCAACTCCCTTTGTCTCTCTCTCTCGATTTCTAATCGCGTTTTTTGTAGCGGCTTGTTTTTAACCTCTTCAGTTATTGGCGACTCAGTTAACTCTTCCGCAACCACCACTTCTTTTGCCTCGGCTGACGGAGATGCTGTATCGCTTTGTTCAAGCTCGACTTGTCTAACGTGGCCTTTGGCCGCAGCTTGTTTTGCTTGTTGTATAAAATTATCAATGGTAGGGACGCTATCCAAGTGAGCCAACATCTCAATTTGAGCATCTTGATATGACAATTCACCTTCGTTTTGCGCCTGCTCTTGCTTTATTAGCATTAAACTAAATTGATCTTCTATCCATGCAAAGCCAGCCTCTTTTTCTGCATCAGACTCAAACAAGCTTCCAAACTTTTCTTTGATATAATTCGTTACATCGTCACGATTTGCTCTGTGTGTGAAGAGTATTGCAAACTGATTATATTGTTTGAAAAACCGCTCTCTTTGCATTAATGCTTGCTTAAATTTGTCGTGAATTTTTTTTTTGATTCGTCTGTTTTTCCAGTTTGTGCGACAGGTTTTACTATCTCGTTAACTGTTATGTCGTACAGAATTTTAGAAATAATTGCTTGATCCCGCTCTTTCGCAGGCTTGTCTTTGTGAAGCTTTCGCAGCCCATCTAGATAAATATTCTTTTGAGATTTTTCAGCCTTTTCAAACGGCGGGGTGAGAATTTGTCGGAGTTCATCTGGTGTTACCTCTTTTGATTTTTGGAGCTCTCGCTTGCTCAAATCCACAACTTTGTCGAGAGACATACCTTGTTTCTTCAATAAAAAATCAACGACGTTTAAAGCTTTCGAGCTTTCCCCTTCGACCTGAATAACGACATGGTCTTTGCTATTTCTAGAGAATTGAAGGTTGTTGATGTTGATATTGAGCTTCGTAGAAACAATAAGCCGCTTAACTCTGTCCTCGTTCAGATTTTCCTTAACCCTTTTCAGAATATCTTTGTTGTGTATGTTGCCCTTGTTTCTTCTGTTGATGCGAGCTCTAGCGCGAGTTTCAGTTCCAAATGTTCCAGAACAAACTCCATAACTTTTACTAGCAACAAGCCAATCGCTTTCATTCGTTAAGCTTGAAAAAGAAGACTCTTGAATATTTAATGTTGAAGCAATTTTCTCAACCTTCTCTTGCGCCATTTGGGCTCGGACTCTCTCAACGTTTTCTTTGAAATCATCTGTTCCAGATATATCGATATCCTCCAAAGCCCAACCTTTAGCTTGTGCAGTTTCAAGCATCAATCTGATCGCTGAATCTTTGTCATTAACTTTCTGATAAGAGCGCATACTTAAACAGTCTTCATCAGCATGATCTAGGATAGTTAAAGCAAGCTCTTTGGAGTGAATAACCTTTGTTCTCGGGTCATAGCGATCATCAAAAACCTTAGTATCTTTAATGATAGATTGGTTAATATTAGTTCTGTAGACTGCGAAGAAATTTCTTTGGCTTCTTGTGAGCTCTTCAAATGTTTGACCATATTTACTTGACCCCTTGTAGCTCTGCTTAAACTCCTGAAATTCTTCAAAATCCTGTTGCCTAGATAGCCTTTTTTGCTGGCGGTAAGTTTCGCTTTTTTCATCAAAAACTACTGACTCATCATCAATGAATTTAGATTTAGCATCTGTATAAATCTCTTCTCGCAATTTATAGTCAGATGCAATCTGAAAGCGACCAATTTGAGTTAGAGAAAGTATGTGTTTTTTGTTGTATTTTTTAATTAATTTATCTCTTAGCGCCTTCTCAGTAGCTGGGTCGTAGATGCTTTCTTTTTCCGTGATATCAAAGAATGATGCCTTGATTGCGCTCCTATCGTCTTTATGTGCATTTTGAAACAGGTCATAATATTTATCGTAGATTGGCTTTAATAGCTCGTCGAATCTCTCACCTCTTAGGTTTACAACTTTGCCATTTTTGTATCTTTGGTTTTTGTTGATAGCTGCTACAGCGTACACGCCGTTCTTCTTGCTAAAACGAACCGAAATGTCATCAACCAACCCGCTGTCTATCAGTGCTGACTTCAACTCACTTGGTGATTCAACCCGATTTTGAACAATAACTTTAGCGAGTTTATCTCCCAAAGAAAGGCCCTTTTTAGGGCCTTGAATGTTGGCGACAAACGCTGGATCATGGAGATTAAACGTAGTGCAAATATCACTTTGAATAGCATTAAGAACATCCTCATTTGATGAGATTTGTTCAAGCTTGTTTTGGGTAACTGGGTCCAGATTTGAAACAATCAAATGAATATGTAATAACCTTGCTTCCATTTTTTTTGTCCTAACCGAGTAGGCTTTATGATTGCCAATCGGCTCATGAGCTTCAGCTTGATAAATGAGATCAGCCGGATCTCGGTGAGGGAAGTATTTTTGAAGCATCAGTTGGCACATTTGGGCCATTTTTTGTTGCCTTTTTTCGAGCGGCATACTGAGCAAATCTTTATGCTCGTCAGCCGAAAAACTCAAGGTGAAGTGCCTGTAACTAGACTCCCACCCTTTATTTTCTTTAATGAAGTTGGTTGCGTCTAAAAGCGTGTTGTTGTCGCCCCCGAGATGGACTCTTCTATCGTATTCATCTCGATGCATCCCCATACTAGCTTTGCCGTTTACGAGGTACTCAGCTGCCCCCTCTTCAGCTTTATTGATTCTTATTATTGCCATCTTATTTCACCTGATTATTTTGTTGTTTTTGTTTTAAAAAGTCTTCGTAACGCTCCGACCTATCATCGACATACTCTTTGTCTGCACTAACTAATTTAAAGATGGGTGATGACAGATTGGCTTTGTAAATCCACTCGATATCACGCAGATTGCTGAGCAACTGGTAGTAGACGTCTAGGTTGATAATCGCCTTTATAAGTCTTAAATCTTCAGTTAATTGGGTAAGCTGATTTAAGTTATTCATTAGCTTTGAAATCAACAAAACCTCTTTGCACATAAACGAGTTTGATGTGTATCGAATCGGGCAATCGTTTTCAAAAATATCTCGTGCAAACTGACCGACTGAAGCATGACCAGCCAGTTGAGCGCTAAGAGAATCAACTGATGATTCAGGTAGTCTGAAACAGACCAA
Source organism: Allocatenococcus thiocycli (assembly GCF_921292965.1). Lineage (NCBI taxonomy): Bacteria > Pseudomonadati > Pseudomonadota > Gammaproteobacteria > Vibrionales > Vibrionaceae > Allocatenococcus > Allocatenococcus thiocycli. Next base: position 45,339 of record NZ_CAKLCK010000038.1, on the reverse strand, counting down.
TTTTGTTCTGAGTACACCCATATCTAGTTGCTCTTTTTCACCCATTCTCTTTCTTGTTTCTAAGAGCTCTTTTTTGTTATCTGATTCATTTATAGAGTTACTTGTAAGTGAGCTTAATTTGAACTTAAAGAAGCTCATTTCACCCTCTATATCAAGCTTGAAGTTCCGAAGATAAAGTAATAAATCTCTCACTTCTGATGAGTTTAATCTGCCATCAAATTTCATCTTTATATTACAAGCTTTGGTGAGTTGATTTATCTCTTTAGACTTATTTAATAGATACTTATATTTGATAACAGAAAACTTATCTATTTCCTTTATATCAACTTCCGCATTAATAAGTAATCTTCTAGCTAAAGAGTTAACACTATCACCGCCGTACTGGCGTAATCTATCTTCTGAAATTTCTGGGTAAGTATAAAACGAAATCACTCGTGATTTTGGTTTGTTCTTAGTCATAAATTAATTGTTGTTTTTAATCTTAGCGAAATTTATTTTGCATAAGATTCCGGATTTTTAAGGTGGAGACCTTAAAGCACTAGCAGACTTACAAAATTTTTAGCCGGATGGCGTTAAGAAAATTATGTAAAGGATGCGGTTCGTGCCTTACTATTATAATCTCGGATATTTTTGCCCCTTTTGCAAATTTAATGCTTTTGTCGGTTGAATGGGATTGGACGGAGCTTGCGAATTGTTGTGTAGAACCACCGAATAAGTTTTTCAGAAGTTTTAATTGAACTTGAATAGAAATGAAATTAGATTTGATATGAGAAAAATAAAAAACTAACTTATAGATATAGAAAAAATTAAATATAAAAATTTGTATATGAACCACTTAGATATTAGAATGAGAGATGAAGTCGAGCCCGAATATCAAACGGATAATTGGGATGAGGAACTTACTAAAGCTGAGGAAAGAGCCGCGCATGAGAACCTAGAAAAAAGTCAGCCAGTAACTAATACACAGATTTCGGCAGAAACGTACGTTGCCGAGTACAAAAAACTCGCGAAAGAAGGTGCGTTTGACGCAAAGACAAAGGCTGAGAGAACCCAAGAGAAGATTGGTGAGTATCATGAAATCATAGAAGACTTAGTTTTGAAACGAGGATATACGGTCCCTCAGGTGGCAAAAGTGTTTAAAGAAGGATTGAAACTTGGAGCGTTAACTTTGACATTAGATTTTAGCGAACAAAACTTCAGAACTTACGTTCAGAAGAATGTTAAAAAACCTAGAAGTAAAAAAATAAGTAAATAAAAATAATAACCATGTTTAAGAAGACAGATAGCACAGAAGAGGAGTTAACTTTAGTTGAAGAGCTAGGCTCAGTTAGCGATAAATTTGATAGTGAATTTGAAGACTTTGATGACTTCGATTTTGAAAGTAGCGATAGCGATGATGTAGATGAAGATTCTTTATCAGATATTGTAATCAACATTGATGAAGTTGAAAATATATCTATAAAAAAAACACCACAAGAATTGTTTGACTCATTAATTAAATCAACTAATTATGATGAAATAATTAGCCAATCAGATTTTAATCTATGTATAAAATCATATATAGACTTTGATTTTTATCATGATTTTGATTTTGACAAGTTGATAAGTAAAATCATAGAGAGTTTATATTTGTCAAGCAATCAAGATGAATACTTGAAAATAATTTTAGCCATTTACAAACTAAAAGAAAACTTACTTAAGGCTAAAATAATAAAATATTTAGATGAAAGTATTGATTATTTCTCTGAACAAGTGGATGAATGTATTAATTGTACAACTAGTATGAACAATGCTAGCAGAGAAACCGTTAAGCAATCATCAGAAATATTCTACAAGTTAGCTAAACTTAACCACAAGGATTTACTAACTACTCTCAAAGAATCTCTAAGACATTAGAATATAACTTTCTGATAACCGCCGTATGGCGGTTTTTTATTTTAAATAAAAAATAAAAATTTAATTAATTCACACAAATATTGTAAAGTATAAATAAAATTATATGAAAAAAGAAATAACAAAAGAGATGGTTGATTCAGAGAAACTTACTAAGTTTCATGATGAATTATCTAAAAAGGTTATCAATATAAATAAAAAGCACACTAAAGCTGAGTTGCTTATGTTTTTAAAACCGCTCCTTTTGAGGCTGAGGTATGAAAACAAAATGACTTATCGCCAGATCATCGAGTTCTTCGAGTCCGGCGCTGAAGTTGATGGAGATATTTACACACTTAACATTCAAATCACTGAGTTATCGAGATTCTACAGTGCTCACAAAAACAACGAAACGGAGAATGCTGTATAAATTCGTAAACGTAATCAAAAAAGGCACACTGTCACTTCTAGTGCTTTTTACCGCTTTTCATGCGCACGCTGAAACCAACAAGGTTTCAGTAGACTCTTGTGGCTATGACGGCGAAGGAAAGGTCGTCATTTCATCAACGATCTGTCCACAAAACAATAACATCAAACTTCTTTATCAAATTTTTCCTGACCTGACTCTTCGTGCACTAGATACCTTTGGCCTTGATTACTCAAAAGAGATGGTGTCCCGCCTATACGGAAAGAACGAAAAGATAACAAGGGAGGAGCGTAAGCTTCAGATAGTCTCTTATTATCTTCGTCAAATGGCCGTGTACATTTCAGCAGCCCTGATTATCTATGCGGCCTTCGCAGCAATTGGTCATGTTATGAAAATCGGCACGAACCCGAACAGACATGGTCGAGTGAGAGTGCCTGAGACTATTTTAGGCTTTTTAGTTGGTTCGATACTTATAGCTCAGATAAATGGGTTCTACGGCTTTCAGTGGCTAATCATGGGCGTTTCGTTCATGGGCATTGGCTTGTCTCAGATGGTGATCACATCAATTGCATGGATGTTCCAAGTGAACACATCGCCGAATTTGCTTGGTGATGAAGTTACTTTCGAATATGACGCAACAGATGAAGCAACGATGATGACTACACAAGAGGTTGAGATTGCGGTATGCATCTCTCAGCTCAATGCTAATGCTTTGCTGTTGAACAACGGTCAGGATTACATGACAAGGAATACTTCTCCGAGTTTTACTAATATAGATTGGTCTATGGATCAGGATGATCGTGTTAGCCCTATGGAGGTTTTTGACGATTCTGACAACCTTATCATTGCGTATGGATCGGGTGTTGCTTCTTCAAAAGCAACAAGTAGGGACTTAAATCCAAAACTTTGCGGGAAAGAGAGAGTTAATCAAGACAAGCAATTAACTGATGTTGTTGATGAAGTGGATGTTGATTACTCGAATGCAGTTGAAGTCTTTCAGAGGTACGCAGCTGAGCAATTGGGCAAGGATGAATTAACTACTGATAATGAGCTTGAAGTCACCAAAGTAGATCTGTTGAGAGCTCGTTTTTTTAGAGAGTTGATGTCTCGTTACAGAAACCCTTCAATGTCAGATGACAGAGCAGAATCATTTTTGATGAGTATGAGGATTGCGGAGAAAATTAGATCTTATAACTGCTTGGCTGGGGACCCACGTAGCAAATTTAGGAAAGGGAAATCGGCGGTTAGACTGATGAAAGATGGGGCAAACATCGGTGAAACCTCTCTTGCTTGTGTAACCAATCTTGATTCTGATAGGGATGGGTTTTCAGTGGGGATACCTAGAGTGTACTTTGATGATGAAGTCCTGAAGACCGCTGAAGAGACTCAGAAGGGAATTGAGGAAGAAATTATCACTGATATTCAAGATCTCATTGACTTCCACAGAGAAATGATTACGCCTATATACGAGGCATTCTTTGACGCTGGTCGATACAAGTCATCTGATACCCAAGATAGCTTAATCAAGAACATGATTCAGCAAGGCTTGATTAATGCAGCTGCGAACTACATCAAGCTTGCGATGTACACTGACGGGAAAGTGGTGGGTTCAACGCTGGTTAGTGAGATTAAACCGGATATTCAATCATTCCCCTTGGACAACTATTACTTACCAATTCGTAATGCTCTGCCAATCGGCGAAGTGCTTGTAAGTAAGATTAAATCTATTCCTAACTCGTATAACGAGAGCGTTAAAAAGGCTTATTCAGCGGTAGGCTTTGAGAATGATTTATCGCAAGTGCTGAATGCAAAAAGCCCACTTAACAAGTCTAATGACATCGTTTCGAAAATTGGTCATAAGATCAACAGTGTGATCGATGATGCAATCATGAGCGTTCAAACGGCTGTGGGCTTCGGATATACGCTTTCAGCTATGGAAGGCTCAAGATATCTCACAGAAGCTGTCGCAAAAGGCTGGAACGAACAGGCTATTGTTGAGCAATACATTTTGCGTTGCATTGGTTATGAATTGGAGACGTTTAATCTTGAGATGGCAAGCGAATGTCGAAATATGCAAAGAAACCCAGTGTCTTTGATGAGAGACATTGGTACACAAGTGTTCCAAGCTGGGGCTACTACAATGCAGTTTACGCTGGCTTCAAGTTTAACTCTAAGTTTGTTTCAAAACACAAGCGGGGCTTACGGGGGAATATCTACATCGAATAGTTCCGGGTTAAAAATAGGTAGTAGTTACGTTGACAAGGTTGGGGTTTTATTTAGTGCTATCAGGCCAACTCTATTTGCCATTTCAATTGGTATGATGGTTGTTGGGGCGATCTTTGCTCTTGTGTTGCCATTTATTCCCGTCTTCTACATGTTGATACTAAACACTGAGTTCGTCATTTTTGTTGCGATTGCTTTGGTTGCTGGTTCGTTGTTGATTCCGGTACTGTTTAAGCCTCGTATCGAAGATGGTCATGAAGAGATCGGTGAGTATGCGATTTTCAAAATGTGTCTACACATACTAATTAGACCTTTTGCAATGTTCACGGGTCTTGTGATGGCGTTCATTATGACTTCAGTAACCCTTAAGCTGGCTCTTTATATGACAGCTGGGCTCAATGAGCAAATGTTAACTCATGCATCAGGTGCGAACGTTATGTTCGTTGCGTTGTTACTGATGGCTATGACGATGTATGTGTACTACAAGTTGATTATGTCTTCGTTCAGTAAGATTCCTGAGCTTGCAAATATGATTACACGCCTTCTAAGAACCAGTGGTTTTGCTATTGCTAGTTCGTTCTCTGATAAAGCTGTGGCAGCTGTTGGGGCCTCAATATTGGGCGTAGATAAAGCTGGAGAGCAAGGGGCTCGTAAGATTGAAAACTTGGAGCGAGGCGCTAAGAGACTACTTAAAAAGCATAAGGCAAACAAAGCAGCTCGCGAAGGCGGTTCACCGCTTAGCAGAAAAGGCTCTCAAAACAGAGTTTCTAAAGGCAATAGTATTAGCCTTAAGAAAAAGCCTGAAGCTGAAGCTGGAACTGATGCAGAACCAAGCTCAGAAATGAATCCGCACCAACCACCAAAGAGTGAGTAAAAAATACCCACCAAACCTAAGCCCTGCATGAAATTTCGGGGCTTTTTATTAAGTAAAAAATTTCGGATTTGAGGGAAAAATTATTAAAATATAGATATAAAACAAAATTGAATCATGAAGATAGACAGAGATTTTAAAGAAAAATACCCGGAGTCAGTTAGAAACAAACTTAAAGATTTATTTAGAAAGCCAGAAGGCCGTGATCTGCTTATGAAACGGTATGGTAATAATGGTTTTGAAGAACTAAAGACGTTTCTAAAGGAAATTCTGACTGAAGAGCTCGGAGCAAAACAAAGAGAGATTGCAGAGATGTCTTCCAAGGCATCTGAGTTACTTAATAACAAGCAAACGATGGATGCGCTAGAGCTCTTAGAGACCATTGCTGACAGTAAGCGAGTCGAAGATGACTACAAAACTATTTTGAAAGACTCTGGTATTGAACTTGATGAAGCCGAAGTAGTGAAAGCGGCCAATCGTAACCCGAATGCTGATTTCGTTGAGCGATTAACGAATGCAATAGCTAAAAATGCAGGCGAAAGAGCTACTGTAGAACCAGAAACTAAGGTTGAGCAATCAGTAGAGGGAGTTAGCCCTGATGCGGATAAGAAGAAACCAGCGCACAAAGTTGGCTTCAAGATGTAGTTGAATTCAGATTCAAAAAAACCTGCTTTTGAGCAGGTTTTTTTTAATGTAATTAAGGTTAGTACCCTTGAATTTGTCTTTTTAGGTTTTCACGATAAGCTTTTTGCATCGCTACGAAATTTGTACTTTCTTCCATAGCTAAAGCTTTCGCTTCTTTTGTTCTGATAGAGCTATAGTACCTAACCAGTCTTCCGTAAGACTCGCCTGTGATATCCATATCCGCAGCTCTTTTGTAATACTTTTCTGCATCAGGGTCGATGCCGTGAGCCTTAACGCACTTCCAATTACCATCGCAAGTGAACTTCATTGATAAGCTGTAGTATTGAGCTAAAGCATAAGTTGCGGCCAAATCACCCTTATCAGAGAGAGCCTCAAGACCTTTTCTAGATTCACTGAAGTCTGTCTTTCCATCAGCTTGATACCAGCGCTCAATATCACCAATGTAGTATCTTTTTTTATCTTCTTCTGTTTTTAGATCGGACAGTTTGATTTTATCCAACTCTTCCAAACTAAAACCTTTATCAGTTTTAACCTGTCTCGGTCCGCTCTCGATGCTACGGTAATCGATATCTGGGTTGTACCCGTATGGATTTGATTTTACTGCTGCGAAAGCAACAGTGCTTGATAACAAGGTAGTTGCGATAGCGATTTTGATAGTTTTAGTTTTCATTCTGTACCTCATTATCATTAATTTTGTTTGAATTTGTTGAGCGCTGCTTGCTTATATTTTTCGTTTTTAGTTAGCGTGTTGTAATAAGCGTTTTGCAGACTATTTATTGTTGAATTCACTTTTGAGCCGCTGTCTAAATGCTGAATTGACTCTAGGCTATTCACAATATTTACGAACTTTTGTTTATTTGCTTCGAAGCAAGAAATATCGCCCTTACACTGCTCAGTTAATTCGCGGTATTCAGCTCTATTTAGGATATATGTCGATAGAGCGTCATGACGCTGAAGGTTAATGCCTTCAATCTCGTGTTTTACTCTTTTGTATTCATCACTTGAGTTAGAGCTGTGGCGATAACGATAAAGAGCAATATTTAACTTTGTTAGCTTGTCTTCGAAAGCAGTTCTGTTTATTGGTTCGCGTTGTATTGCGGCCCAGTCAACTGCATCGAAGTCGTATTTTTCTTTGAAAGAGAAATCAAACTCGTAAGCAAATTGAATCTCTTGGCTCTTAGCGCCGTTTTGCATCTCCTGAACCACTTCTATTGAAGAAGGTCCGGAGATGGCTTCAGCTGCTTGAACTTCTATCCAAGTACCCACGGCCAGAATGCTTAGTGCAACTACTGTTGCTCTGATTGTGCCCTTGTTTAACGTTACAGTATCACTCATAAATTATGTTAGTTTTTATAGTTTTTTTCGCTGACTTCGCTATTGTGATTGCCCTATATGCTAGTGCTCTATTTAAGCAAGCTAGAGGGAACCTGTCGTCGAAATCAGCTGAGTTTCTATAAGAGTCATCAGAAAGATATGTGTTGATAACTGAAGCGCTCTGACTAAGCTTTTCTGCTTCTTTCTGAAGTTCTTCATCTATGAGCGTTAATACATCCATAACCTTTTGAGACGGCTTGTACTCTCCAGTAAACCAATACTGAGCTGTGCGCTTGGTTACACTGAATAACTTTGATAACTCTTTCACATCGAGAAAAAGCCTCTCAAACAAAACCACTAATTCAACATTCTTGCTCATTTGCTGTTCTCTTTATTATAATTTACTTCGTTTTTGCGAAGTTTGCAACTTTTTTTCTTATTTTTCAGACTTATACAGAAATCGATATCTAGGATTTACCAAAGCTCACCGCTCTCGATTTTTTGCTCAAATTCCTCATCGGTCAATTCGTTTTTAATCTCCGCCTCCGATAAGAACTTACTGAAATCTTTACTTGCGTCATCCGTAGATGAGCTACCCTTAGTTGCCTTTGCTCCTTTTATGTCAGGAGGGCTCTGCAAATCCACAGATCCTTTACTCCCCATTGTTTCGACTTTAAACTTAAGGGCGAATATTGATTTGCCTCTCTTTACCCGTTCCTCTTTAATCTCTTCAATTTTTATCCCGCTATCAGCCTTATTAATTTCCTCGATTGATTTTTGAATGATTCGCTGATTAAACTTCTTAAACTCAAGTTCTGGATAACCACATAATGTCATTAGTTCTTCAACTTTGAAATCAACATAATCACTTCTTGATTTGATATATCTTCTTAGAATTACAGTTAGAAAAGTTGTTGCAATATCACTCTTGCCAAGCAACATACTTACAGGAATACTAGAGAACCCTTTTCTTTTAAAAATAGAGCTGTAATAAACAAAGAATTGCATCATCTGTGGGTTAATATCTACTCTTAACACCTGATTAGTTTGCGCTATGCCATCAACCTCAACATTAGTAGATATAACTGCTATATCAGCAAACAAGGGTTTGACGCCTTTTTTGATTGATCCGCTTGGCGTGATATATTCATAGCCATGAGTAGGAATTTTATTTCTGACCATAGGAACATATTTATCAACGGCCCTTTGAGCTTCTTTTCTCTTTTCCCAATCTTTTTTGTTTGTCTTTTTATCACGCCAAAATTCGAAGAAATCGACAATATCAAATTCAAACCTGCAATACTCCGAGTGCATTCCAAAGTACGCTGATATGCTATCTAGCCAGAGATCTTCTTTTTCATCACCATTTTCTGGCTTTGTTGCGTAATTCAGACGAGAAACCAAACCTCCTAAAGTTGAGCGACTTTTATACAATATACTGAGTTTCAGGCATACCAAGCCCTGTAAGTTTGTTCAGTGCTTTGATCATGGCGTAAGTCTCGCCAACCTGAGCGTTGTAATTTCTTAGACTTAATTTCCCACCTAGCAACTGTTTTACTCGGTACATTGCGGTCTCTGACAGAGAGCGCTTATGATAGCCATACCGCTTTTTCCACTTCTTGTTGGAGCCGTAGAGCTTCTGGCAACCTACCGCTAAGTTACGAGGATGCCCTTGTTCCCAGAAGGCTGCTCCTTCTCTTGGCGGGATGAGCGGAACAGCTCGCTTGATCCGTATGGCATCATGGCAATTCCTTGTGTCATAAGCGCCATCGCCTGATATCTCAATGATTTTACGACGTGTTTGCTTGAGTAAGTTGGGGAGCACTTCGGCATCAGTGACGTTAGATAAGCTCAGCTCTGCTGCGACTATTTCGTGGGTGCTTGTATCTACCGCGATATGCAGCTTACGCCAGACTCTTCGCTTCCCATCAGTTCCATGCTTCTTGACCTTCCATTCACCTTCGCCATAAACCTTGAGGCCAGTGGCATCAATGGCCAGATGTTGTATTGCTCCTCTGGTTTTGGTTTTAAATGAAACTTCAACTTCCTTAGCTCGGCGGCTTATACAGGTGTAGTGCGGGCAAACAAGCGGGATGTTAGCCAGCTTAAATACGGAGTCTAGAAAACCTTGCAGCGCTCTCAAGGGCATAGAGAAAACGCGTTTCACCATCAGTGCGGTAGTAATGGCTAAGTCGCTGAATCGGCGAGGTCTACCACGCTTGCCTTGTTTGTTTTGCTTCCACTCAGCTATCGCTTCCTCATCAATCCAAAAGGTCAGAGAACCACGGTTGATTAAGGATTTATTGTACTGCTTCCAGTTAGTTGTTTTGTAACGAGGTTTAGGCATGAGGCTACGACGATTGATGGGCGTAGCCGCTCAGATCGTAGTTTCTTGATTTAGTTCCATCGAATTACGCAACAAAGCCCCATTTTCTAGAAGTATTTGATTTGCTTTTTCTTTACCTTTTGCTTTTAGCTTTTCATAAAAGACTTTATTGCATCCGCTCTGAAACGCCTCGTTGTCAGCCTTCATGTTTGATAAAACACTCATCAAAATTCTTCTAGTTATAACTTGTCCGTCGTGATGTAAAACCGTCAAAGTGTTAGATAGGTTTGCTTTATTGTCTTTGTTTAGCTTCATTACTTTTAAATTTTCACTCATAACCGTTGTGTTTTTTATCAACCTAAGAATTCAGGTGACAAAAAGCAAATATAAAATGTCACCCAAAGATCAAAAAATAAGCAAGATTAATGCACGACACTGCTTTGGAAGGGAATATTTTTTTGGATATTTTTCTTAATGTTCTAACCGGATTACGGGGCCCTGAGAAGCTTACTCATTTATCAATTATAGCTAACCAATTGATACTAGGCGGGTATTTTGTGTCACCTGAAAATACTTTCCGTAAGTCATTGAATTAGGAAGTGGATTGATTAAAAACTGACCACTCTCAGATTTGAAGCAGTACAAAAATTAAACACCTCATTGCAACTTACTGATACTAGGCGGGTATTTTGTGTCACCTGAAAAGTTTAATATTTTGTAAAATTTATGCTTCAAAAATGTGGCAGTGGAGATTAAAATTCAACCAAAAAATCTAACAATTTGAAAGTAAAGAATATTATAGGTGACAAATGCGGACGGGAAATGTCACTTTTACGGGTTTTTTGTGTCACCTGAACGGGTTTTTTGTGTCACCTGAACGGGTTTTTTGTGTCACCTATGTTCTTCTAAATTGCTGAAATAGAATGTTTATTCAGGGCTACAATAAAAGATAACAATAAAACATAACAATACTATTATTAAAAATTGAATTTTTTAAAAACAAAAGAGCAAGATCTGTTCTAACAAACGATCTGAGGTAAATCTCTCCAACAGGTAGTGAAACGTGGAGACAAGAACAAACGCTTCATTTCCCACTCCCTCTCTCGACCACAACTTCCAAACTTCAGTGTATTTGAGCCGAACCTCAGGTTCGTCTTGTCGATAATGGACATGAGGTTAGATTTGTCAGGATTGGGTTCAAGAAGGTCCAGCTGTAAACCCTTTTCCGACAAAATATCTACAAGGCCAACCCCAACCTTGCTAAATGCGACTTTGTCGCTAAAAAGTTGATCAATGTTCTGATTAATGACTTTTGTGATTTTAGTTAGATCAGCTGTTGGTGATTCAAAACGATGAATAAATTTAGCGCTGTAAGCATCTGTGTCGTACAAAGAGCTGCTAGCAAAGACTATCATCGTCTTACACCTGCTTTGTTGCTCCCTGAGCTTTCTAGATGCTATATGAGCATGTTTAGATAGAGCTTCGCATAGAGAATCTTTCGAAAAGATCTTTTCGCCTAAAGTCCTTGAGCTAAAGATCTGTTTTTTGTCTGCTCTGATTTCATCATAAGATCTACAGCGCTCCCCATTCAATTCTCGCGCAATTCGTTCAATTTCGATGTTATACGTGCGTCTGAGTTCGGAAAATGAAGCTTCGGATAGCTGTAATGCATTCGTAATACCCTCAAATTTCAAACGTTGAGTGTATTTGCTACCGATCCCCCAGATTTGATCACAATTGCTCTCTATGAGCGTTTTACGCATGTTTTCTGATTTGCCGATCCTAAAAACACCACTGGGTTCGTTTTTGGCCCATCTGTTAGCAAGCTTCGCCAACGTCAAAGTGTCACCAAAACCGACCGACACGGGGATGCGACATTCACGCCAAACTGTTTTACGAATTTCCTCCCCGACCCTTTGCGGGTCTAGGTTAGGGAAAGAGTCAAAGCAGAGAAATTGCTCGTCAATTGAGTAAATATGGTGGTCAGGACTGAAGCGGCCAATGGTCTGCATCATGCGCTCAGATATGCTCGCGTAGAGCTCGTAGTTGCTCGAAAAAACGTTGATTCCGAGAGTTTCGATGGCTTTCTGGTGTTTAAAGAACGGGTCAAACTTCTTGATCCCGAATTTTTCTCCAAGCCGTTTGGCGCTGTTATTCATCGCAACAATACAGCCATCGTTATTCGACAAAACAACAATCGGGGCCAACTGCCCTTTTTGGCGCAAATCAGGTCTGAATACGGCTTCACACGATGCGTAAAACGCATTAGCATCAACTAAGCAATACATCTACAAATACCCCATCAGGTTCATGGATCTATGAGCTCTGATGCTAGAGATAACCACACCTTCAATAGCGAACGTATCAGCTTCAGAAATCTCTATATCATCTTGCTCACTGCACGACAGTAAACGCCGCCCTTTTTTGTCCAATTTTTTGCACACGAACTGGCCGTTGTAGTTGGCAACAATGACGTCCATGTGAGCAGCTGTGGTCCCTCGGTCAACAATGAGTATATCCCCGTCAAATATGCCTTCAGCAACCATAGACTCCCCTTTCGCTTGCCCCAAAAACGTTGAACTTGGCCGAGGAATTAGAAGCTGATCGAGGCTTAATTCGAGTTCTTTGTATTCTTGAGCTGGGCTTTCAAAGCCACCGATTCCACATTCTGCAAATATAGGTATTACTTTCATACACTTACCAAAAACATACTGTATGTGCATACAGTATAGAAAAAGGGGAATTGTTGTCAATTGGGTTTTGCGAAAAATAGATGTACAGAGATTGATACCCTATAATACGGAAAGCAAATATTTAGTTTCCATATTCTAGATTATACTTTCCAAAGATTATAATTAATGATTTTCTAGTGTTGAATATTTTATTTCCTTATTTATTCTATTTAAATTTAGGAAAGCACAATTTTGTATTTCAAATTGTTATGGGGTGAATTCCCTTTTTGGCAACCAATCTTTGTCATCCTCTTTGTGCAAATCGAATTACTGAGATCAACCATAAATATGTATTACTCGTGTAATACATATCTCCGTTGATCACCCGATTGCTAGGTTGGCTTTGAGGATCTTTGTCACGCCATCTGTGCAAATTAAAAAAGCCGGATTTTATGGTGATAGCTTATGGTCACATGAGGTGTTTTTCTGATGTGTCGTTAATAAATTTGAGGCTGGACTGAAAATAAAAATGTATATTAGTTAGTTGGAAAATTTATAGTCACGGAGACTGGGTGAAGTGTGTTATTAAGCTACCAAATCAGGTGACCATAAAGTTCGCTTGATTCGAATCTTTGTCACCTTCTTTGTGAAAGATTTATCAGAGCCTGAGTTTGTTGTACCCAAGCTGGGGATATAATAGGCTACAGAACGTCTCGCAATTTTTTTCTGTTTTCCTTGGTTTCTTCATCTTCAACAACTCCGGCAACGGTGATGTGTTCCGGTTCATCAAGCGAAAAGTCACGTTTGGCGGCCTTGGTTCGGGAAGAATAAACGTCAGGGTTTACGGTCAATCCATTCTTAACTTCGACAAAAAACTCTCTTTGCTCATTTTCAGAGAAATAGTTGCTCTTTAGGTAAGCGATGCACAACTTGTTATTTTGCCTTTTTAATGTGAAAAGACATTTTGTTAGACGCATGATTGATGTCAATCCAGCGCCTGAAGCCATTGTGATTTCTTGATTCCCTCTGATTTCCTCTTTGTTCACATGATGCACTAGTAAAATGCTGGCACCGGACTCTTTAGCAAGATGCTGAATGACATTCTTAATGTGCCTGTCATGCTTAACCTCTTCACATTCCCCTATTGCTTCTGTAACTGTATCAATGATGACAAGGTTGAATTGCTTGAAGATTTCAATGAGTTCAGATAGATATTTTCTGTGATCAACTTGTTCGATTGCTGATTGAGTTGGTGGCACAACAATCGGGTCAATGTCTGTCAGAAAGTGAAGATTTTCGTTAAGTTCTTTTTTAATCTTTTGAGTGCAGTTTTTTAACTTGTCTGTCATTCGAGATTGAATAACATCGAGGCTATCTTCTGAGCTCAAAACTAATGTTTTTTGTGGCTGTTTTTGCGCAGATATACCAAGGATCTGCATAGTTGAAGCGTGCTCCATTGCTATGCATAGCGAAAGGTGTGATTTGCCCACGTTTGGGGCCGCGATTAACATTCCAACGTGCCCTTTTATTAAGCCTTTTAGAGTGAAGTCCAGTGGCTTCTTGTTTTTGGGCTCCATTAAGCTCTGTAAATTGCAGGTATTCACGATCACTCTCCAACGTATTTGATCTTTACTTCTTTTGTGTTTTCTGAAGTTTCAAAATGTAAGCCAAAGTCCAATTCAATTTGCTCTGCGCTAGCGAGCAGGTCCTTTTTCAAATCCCACTTAAATGACTTACTAGTTTCGCTAGCAATTGACTGAATATACTTCTTGATCAGCCAATCAAGTGTTTTGTTATGTAGGTATGAGCTTTTGTGGGTTGTTGAGTACTTTAAAAATGATCTAACAGATGCTTTTGAGTAATTCCCCATTTTTTTCTGTTCGAGTCTGTAAAAGTATCCATGATCTCTAATAGATTCTAGCAACTCTGGGGATGGGACTATGAATACATGATTAGTTCTAGATTTGTCTGAACTCGAAGTTGCCTTGAACTTGCTCTCATCACAGTAAAAGCAATATTTACTGATAAATGAGACATTTTTGGTGCTTAGTATCTGGCCTTCATCATTTAGCTCATTGACTGCTAGGCTCGCTGTAGATAATTGTGTAATCCTTTTCTCAATCTGATCATAGTTTTGTCTAGATGTTGTCATCCCCATTTGCATAGCAAGATCATACATGCTCATTGATAGAACAGTGGCATCACTATCTAAAACATCGCTGAATACGGGGTTCTGTGAGCTTGATAGCTTCCCCTCATCGATGGTTTCAAAAACTTTAGACCATGTAAATTTTTTACCTGCTTCATATGAGTCATCATCAAGGCGGATGGTTTTACCAAACGCTAGTAGTGTTTCTAGTATGTCTCGATGACCTTGGAGTAAGTAGTTTACATGAAGATCAACTCTGTAATCTTTGCCGTAACTATTTATGTGTACAGATTCCAAAGGGTGTTTTGGATCTGGGCCTCCTAACTCAACAATTTGATGCATTTTGTTGACCATTGAGGGGGTTAACCTAATGGAAGGGTGAAAAATTGTTGCCCTTGAGAACAAGATGGAGGAGATAAACTTGTTCTTTCTGTCTTCTTCGTTGATGACACTTAAGCTTGTATTTTCAGTGAGACTCAAGTTTTCCTCCTACATTTTTCTCGGTCAATTATGATACCAAGTCTGCTAATTATGATATGAAATAGGTAAATAATGATACCTGTTCTGTCAATTATGACATGGCGTAGGTAAATAATGATATAGAAAAATCGATTGTGGCAATGTTGCTGAAAAATGGAAGAAAAATAGGTAAATAATGATATTGGTGTCACAAAAATAGGTAAATAATGATAAGATTCGTAGGTAAATAATGATATTTTATCGGTAAATAATGATATTTTATCGGTAAATAATGATATTTTATCGGTAAATAATGATATTTTTAGCACCTCTCTAAGAATGTAGAACTATAGAATATAGTTCTAAAAGAAATTACGAATTTCGCTGAGGCTCAAATCGTTGCTCAAAATCAAGCAAAAACCCTTAGGGGCTTTTTACTCGATTTTCGAGCTCAGAATGGATCGTACCCTACTTGGGAGATCATCTGGTCAAAATCTTACCTTATTGATCTAATTTAGATCTTTTTTGTCGTGCAAGGATCTGGTTTTCTGGAGGTTTTGTATTTATGTAGCTTAAATCACGCCTGTGTGGACCTCAGAGCTGCTGAAATGAAAAATCTGAGGAATTGTACTTGTTTGACTTTTTGCGCTGATGCGATGGCTTGTAGCTCTTTTTTAAAAATCAAAAAAGTACTTACTTTGTTTGTGTGTATGTGTGTAACTTCGCAGAAGTTATGCATCATATGCACAAATTTTTTTGTGTGGTTATGTGTGTCAACTCGAAGAGTTGTCCACATATCCATACTATGAGGTAAGAGTTCGCATTATCACATTTGTAAGAGTCGTCAAAAGGATGCCTTCAATTCTGCTTAACGACTAGTTTTTTGAGTGTTCAGATCTTAAGAGATGAGCAAAATAAAACCTCACCACTCCACCTTTGTTACAGCAGTGGTTTCGTTGAGGTGAGGCTAATCATGAACTAAATGGTATTTCTAGGTAAATGGCTCAAAGTCGTTAATATCGTTTGTCATCAAGAATAGTAAGCGGGTGTTGATAAACAAGGTTTCACGGCCTACTTGTTTTGACTCAAGAATGCCGATTTGCTCTAGCTTTTTCAGCGTTGTCATGGCTGCTTGTCTTGAGCCTAATATTCCTTTTTCTTTTAGGTTTCTTACTCGAACATATGGGTTTTCGAATAGAAGTGATACCAGTTCGTGCGAGTAATTTTTTGGGATCTCGGATTGAATGAAACTTTCCGTTTGCTTCTGTAACTCCACTACGGCGTTAACCTTATTGAAGGTCCAATCTGCCGTTATCTTTATAGCATCCAGCATGAAGCAAACCCAAGGTTCCCAATCCTGATTTCTGCTTACATCAAGCAACAGTTTGTAGTACTCGTCTTTGTTTTGAACAATGAATCGACTCAAATACAAGATTGGCTGAGAAAGCATCCCTTTCTCGATCAAGTAAAGGATATTCAAGATCCTTCCTGTCCTACCATTACCGTCCAAAAACGGGTGGATTGCCTCAAATTGATAGTGAGCAATAGCTAAAGCAATCAATGGATCTATTTCGCTGTAATGAGCATAGTGCTCCCAGTTTGAGAGCTTGTTTCGTATTACATCCTCACCAACTGGAGGAGTGTAGATAACTTCCCCTGTTCTTTGGTTCTTCAGGTTCGTTCCAGTGACCTTGCGAATATCGACATGGCTACCTGTTAATTCACTACACACTTGAATAGCAGTGCTTACGCACAAAGGTCGGTCTTGTAAAGATGCAAACCCGGTAAACAATGCCTGTTTGTATCTTAGTGTTTCTTTGGTAGCTGGATCAGCTTTTTCAACATCATTACTGTGTTTGAATAGTTCGTCCGTTGTAGTGACGATGTTTTCAATCTCAGAGCTCGATTTTGACTCAAGAATTGGTATTAGGTTTATTAGCAGATTTTGATCTGCTAGTAGCCTTGCTACTTGGTTGAGTGCAGCCAAAGATCTCGATGCACCAACTAGTCTTTTGAAGACCTCAACTGTTTCAATTTCAGCTGTTGGTGGTAAAGGTGGTAAATCGAATGGTGTATCAGGGTTGAAAATTGCTGGTTGGTCCATAGGTTAAAATTTCTTGATTTTTTTAACGTATGAAGAATGATAGGTTAATTCAGCTTACATGAAAATATATATAGGTTAAAATTTCCTTATTTTTTTAACCTATGAAGGATTGTAGGTTAATTCAGATAACATGAAAATTTGTATAGGTTAATTTTTCATGATTTTTTTAACGTATAGGTTGTTATCGGTTGATCCAATTAACGTGAAAAGGAAGACATGTTAATATTTATTGATTTTCTTAACATGTCCTGTAATTTGTAGGCGTTATATTATTTTGATTTTGATTTTGGTTGGCCGCTCAAGTTTGTAATCAATGGTGATCGGGGCATCGTAAACATCGTCTCGATAGCCCTTGTAGCCTTTCTCGTATGTAGTCACTCGTGCATCGAACTCCACTTCTAATCCGACTTTGCAGAGGTCCCATGACTTGCCTTTGGTGAACCATAAGTGATCAGTAACCTGCTTGCCTGTTTCGGCTATTCGAACATCGTTAAGCAAAATTGTTGGTATCGGCCCACCACGGAAAGCCGATTTCTCACCAAAACGCCCTACTCTAGCGACGAATCTCATCCGCTGGCCGTCGATAGCCTTAAGTTCTTTTCTCATGATGATGATCCCTTACGTTAGACGGAACGAGCCGTTATCTGTTGCTACAAGTACGTTGCGTTCTGCAAGTGCTTCTAAGTAGTTTTTGATTTCACGTTGTTTGATCATGCTTCCGAATTTTTGACGGATTTCTCGATGAGTTGGTTTGCATAAACCTGCAACCACTGCGCATTTTAATTCTTCTAAGATTTGCTCACGAACCTTAGCTGCAAAGACAATTTCCTTATCAGGTGTAATTAATGTTGTCTCGCCCTGCCCTGTGTTTTTAGAATTTTTTGTGCTCAACTTGTCTAGTGTCTCGGCTGTCTCGCCTTGTGAGATAGGGGTTTTTGATGGGTATTGTCTATTTGTGTCTAGCTCCGCCTCATGTGTATTGCCTGTGTAATACATCGTTGTCTTAAGGTTGTGTAGACATAGAGTCATCATTGCTGAGATAATCTCTAGAGAGATAGCAATAATGAATACAATTTCAGTTGAGAACTTAGCTAAAAATGAGTCGTCGTTTGCTCCATTGGTTTGGTCGAGTAGGGCATTAAGTTCTGAATTTTTGGTGTTGATTAATTTTTGTGTTGCATCAGCTTTAGTTACGAAGTTGATAGAAAGTTGCTTGGTTTTAAGTTCATTTAGCGACTTAATTTCTGCTTCAAGATTAGAAGCTTTTTTGGAAGCAATTTGAGCTGCATTAGAAGTGCGTAGTGCGTTGTTAACGCCGTTTTGTAGAGAAAATATGCTTGCAGCTGTACTAATCCCCATCAGCGTAAGTGTCAGAGATCCAAGGAGTAGGGTGGTGATCATGTTTTTGCTAACAAGGCGAGACATTAGAGATGGGGCAAATGTCTTTGTGATATCCAAGATAAGACCTGATACACCGAAGACGGCCCCAAGACCTGCTGCTGTTCCAAGTGAGAACATAAAGGTTACTGTTAGATATGCTGATGTTATTGCTGATGCTGCGAGTATTGTTGTGCAGAAGGCACGTATTCCTGTATTATTCATTGTGATTAATCCTAAATTTTTGCGAGTTTAGCGTTAGTTATGACCCCGTTTTGGTGCCAGCCTTGACGGGGTTTTTTATAAACTATGTGTGTATTACCTATGTATTACATTGTGGGTAATTTAACTCGAAAAGTCTAGTAATCCATTGAATAAACGGAAGTTATTGCATAATTTTTCCTAGCGTTCTCAATAGTGCTACTTCTCTTCGGACTTCAGCACTTTGAATAGGGCATCTTTATCAATTTGGTCATCTGAAATCTGAATAAGTGCTGATTCATATGATGGTTCGCATAGCTCCCATCTTGGGCCACGTTTTCTAATTAAGCCTTGCTGATCTAGATTTGTTAATGCGTGGTTGATTGATGTGGCCGAGAAGCCAACGAAAGATGTGAATTCAGCTGTTGTTACTTTAGTCGGTTTTATGTGAGCAATTGCGATTAGCAGCGCAATCTCTGTCTTTTTACTAGCAGCTTGTTTTTCTCGAATAATCGATTTCACTTCTCCGACAGTAAGTTCGGTCACATAGCTGTTCCAAGCTTTACCGACAATTTCTTCAGTAATGTGTTTGACCTGCGTTTCGTCAAAGGTGGCAATTTGAAATGAGGATAGGGCTAGTTGATTGAAGTCTCGCGGATGACCTTTTGATATTTCATAAATCCGTTCCAAAGCTCCATCATCGAAAGTGAATCCTGATTCTTTAGCAGCTTTCTTCAAGTGTTTAATGCAGTCATCAGCTGGTAGTTCATCAATAGACATACTGCTACACATGCCAAAAAGCGCTCGTGATTGGTCGGTGAACGCTTCAGTCATCATTCTTCGCTTTGAGCCAGCGAATATCATGCATACATTCTCTGCATGTTGTAGACCACCGCGAATATCCCATTCGATTTTTTCGCCCTTATTTTTGTCGATCTCCTGAAGAGTTTGAAACTCATCAATGATGATGCAGGCTTTTGCTTTGCATTTTGTCGCGAGCTCATCAAGTGACTTGATTGCTAAATCGATTGGGGATTCGATGCCAGAAGGTATTTTAAGCTTCATGGTTAGCTTTGCTAAATCTCTACCGCCAATAGCAAGTTCCGGGGTGAACTTGTTGAAAATTGATTTAGCAAGTTCAGCGATGTTCTTTTTGTTGTTGATGATTTGGCTCGTAGCTTCAGAGATCGAGTGCAAGATTTTTCGTTGAGCCGAGTCTAGCGTTGCACAAGATGATATATCGCAAATGTCCCAAGCGAATTCAGTTATCCCGTACATCTTTTTTGATTTGTGGATCTGATTACACGCATATGTAGCTATTGATGTTTTTCCAAAGCGCCTTTCGCCAGCCAGCCAAGTGTTGTTTGATGATGTGATATCGATGATTAGTCTTTGAGTTTCTTCTTTTCTGTCAAAGAATGATTTGTCTTTGGCAACCTTTTTCGAGAAGTAGTCTGAGTACATTGTTTATATCTCCAGAATCTATGATGTAGATACTATATCTTAGAAACTACAGCATAGAAACTATAATATAGTTGCTGTGTGAATTTTATGTAATACATATGTATTACACAGTGTTGGAGAGAGGATAATATTAGTTTTATCATAAGTTTAGATGGGCGAGGATTGGTCTTTGAGCGGGGGGCAATCATGATGAAAAACCGGACTGCTAAAAATAGATATTAGGCTCTGCAAATCTTTTGGTGAGATCTTAGTCGAGCCTTGGATAGAAAAGGCACTTCTAACGGTTAGTCGTTGGCCTTTGTATGGCGGGAGTAAGGTGTTTTGATATGAATTTGTTGAGTGTAATACATGTGTATTACACTTAATATTACATGTCATTTATGAGAGCTAATAGTTTATCTTGGTCGATCTCATCTTTCATTGCTGTTAACGCCCTCATTAGTTTGGCTGGAGATACCTTCCTTTTGGTATCTTCTTGAAGTTCATCAACCCAGTCATTAACAGCTTTTTTGTCAGAAAGAGATAGGCGCATTGTTAGCGGTGATACTTTATATGTCGTATCTACTCTTTCGTGAACAGTTGTTATGCGAGCTTTGTGGTCGCGATCTTGCGCTTTGTCTTTCTTTCCAAGACCAGCTAGTGAAGAGCTAGCTCCTTTTCCTTTTAGCGATGATTTCATAGTTTTTATATTTTGTTTAATTCGTTAAGTAGAGAGCTGTAGTCGTTATTTACAAGCGCGGCCTTGTTGAAGAGTCGAACTGGTGATGACACAGCATTTGCTTTAGAGATATCTTCCGACTTTCTAATAACCGTGTTCAACACAAAGTCTTTAATTACCGACAATTCTTCATTAATAAAATCATTAATAATAGAGTTGCGTTTATCTACCTCATTTCTAAGAATCCTGTAGTTCACATCGTCACCTTTAATTTCTTCGACGGCCTCAAGTAACGGAGCGATACCGTCAAGCGAGAATGCTCCTGAGTCGACAGGGATAATGATTAACTCGGATGCTTGGATTGCGTTAAGAGTTGTTAGAGATAAGTTTGGCGGGGTGTCCAACAAAACATAGTCGAAGTCATTTTTGATTTTGCTAAGTTGTCTCTCAAGAATACGCTCTCTATTGATTTTGGTTAGTGATGTCTCGATCACTCGTGATAACTGGTAGTCCGCTGGCACAATGAAAAGATTTTCCATTGGGGTTTCACTTCTAACCGTGTTTTGGATTAGGTCAGAAATGTTTACGACTTTAGGTTTGTCGAATAGATGAGCAACTGTCTCTTCAAACTCAAATGCTGTTTTGCCATCAAGTAAAGTTTTTGAACAGTTGCCTTGTGGGTCTAGGTCAATAACTAGAACTCGTTTCTTTCTTGCTAGCTCTGAAGCTAGATTGACTAGAGTTGTTGTCTTGCCAACTCCGCCTTTTTGATTTGCTAATGCTATGATTTTCATGTGATTCTCTTGTGTATTACTTATGTATTACATTTTAATTTAATTCCATGCAAAAGCAAATTTATTTATTGATTTGTTGCGTTATTTATCTTGTTTGTGATTCACGAATCATTCTTTGCTATAGCTTTTAGTACGTCTGTTGCTGCCAACGTATCAGCTGTCGCATCATGGGCACGGCCACGCCATTTAGAGCCTGAGTAGTGCATAGCATCAGCTAACGATATCGAGCCATAGCTATTAGTGGATCCATAAATTTCGGCTGCGAGCTTCATCAAACAATAATGTGAGCAATTTTCCGTAATCCATTTATAGCAATCAGCTTCTTTGTTGTGCCTGCTATTGAGCAGGGCATCGAGGTCGAATTGGATATTAAAAGATGCCCATTTGCGGTGGCCGATAGTCTCTCCAAGTTCTGTAGCAATTTGCTCGAAGGATGGTGCATCTTTGATGTCTTCATCGGAAAACCCATGTTTATCGAAAGCTCCTTGGGTAATAGGTTTTTCTGACTTTACTAGCGATTCGAAAATCACTTCTCCGGACCTACTAGAAGCTGCGCAAATTTGAATAACCTCGCCATCAAGATCAGTTGTTTCTGTATCAATCACGATCAAATCGTTCTCGATGTACTTCTTCGCCTCAGTCACTAACTTATATTTTTTAGACGACATCTTACTCGCCTTTGCTAGGTTCTCAACTGCTGCTATTTGAGCCTCGGTCCTAGGTTTTTTGCTAAGCTCGCGCATTGCTACGCATTGCTACGCATTGGTCGATGCGGTAGAGGTTTATTTCGTTTTTGTAGTCGTTAATGTAGCTGCCAGCTGGTACAGCGTTTTTAGACGGTTTTAACCGGAAAAGAGCTTTCAGTGTAGCTTTGGTGTGCATTTTTTTGTTATCAATGCCCTCGTGATCAACAGCGTCACGGCGCTGTGCAAAGTCCATCTCTTCGAAGCCTTTAATTGTATCTTTGTAAAAATCTATCGCTTTCATAATCTCAACCTTTTTCTTTCAAGATAGGCGGTGAAAACCCGGAGTGCAATAGTTAATTTTAAATGTAAGTAATTAATATATATAAATAAATTTATATATATTAAATAATGAAGGTGTTGATTTTGTGGCTTAATTTATTGGCAGGAGGGAGGTGTTGTTATAGAAACTATTCTGTAGTTTCTATAACATAGTTTCTATAACATAGTTTCTATATCGTAGTTGTTAATAAGACCTAGCTCGTTTCTCTGAGCTTTTGATGGTTTCAACTAGATTTGTTATTCGAGAATTTAACGTTTTTGTACTTTGCCAGTTCATCAACAGTGCTCATTGCAGACTCAACTGACTTGATAGCTTTAGCGACTGCCGAATCATAACTTGCACCAGCTTTGATTCTTGATTGCCTTTGACTTAAGCCTTCAATGAAGTAGAGGCGGAGAGCCTCTACGATTTCGGGTTTGCTGATGCGAGTTAGCTTGATGAGTAATTGCAGCTTCTCTTCTTGTTTAGTTTTCATAAAACCACTCACTACTTAAAGAATGCATAAGCCATTTTCTTACCTTTTTTCGCGTACTGCTTGCCGAATTTTAAGATCGGAGTTCCATCGATTAAGTCACCGATAGAAAAATCTTCGACACAAACTTCAACTTTTGCTTTTGATGAATCTCCGACGATTTCTTTGTGAACAGTGATAGAGTCAATCATATCTCCGCTTGCTTTGTAGTCACAAACGAGGAGGGTGCCAACGATGAAATCAATTTCTGGATAATCACGAGCAAAAACACGGAATGTTTCATTTGTTTTTGGATCTTTAAGTCTGTACGAATAGCCTTTCTTTTCAGAAATCATAAGTTTTTGATGGTTGTCTAGCTCACCATTTTCATCAGATTCCAACTCACATGCTTTAGTTACATTGAATAGCAAAATAGTGTCATTATAGATTTTGTATGAATCAGCGTTGCGCGGAGTTAAATCCGTTACGCTATCTACTTCGTAATTAACAGAATTGAAATCAATGATTAGTGGCCCGTTTGCCATATCCATCGGTTGTTTGCTTGATAGAAGATCTGCAATTTTAAAGAGGTCTTCTTCAGCCAATTTTGATGAATTGAACACTAAAAAGAGCTGATTCGTTTCTGGCAAAAATTGAGCATTCATATCGAGTTCTGTGATTAGTTCTTTACCGTCTTTGTCTTTGATAGTTAGCATTTTATAACCTTTAATGATTTCGTTTCGTTAAGTTAAATGTACACTTTAAAGTGTATTGGTGCAATACTGTATAAATGTACGGACTTTCTAAAAATCAATAACTTATATTGATCCCTCTTTCTAAGTGACAGACATGGAAGGGATAATTATTTTTAAAAAATCTGTAGTTGGTTTTGTGTGGTGGATGAACTTAAATGAGAAGCTCATGTGTATAAGCTAAAAATAGTTAAGCTAATTATTTTTAGCTTAACTTTTATTAGCTTAATTAGCTGGAGAGGGAGTTTTGTGGGTTAAATTAATGATTTTGCGAAAAATTTCAGATTAAAGCGGCTGTTTGACAATATTGTGTATGTAGGACGAAACGTATCAATAATGAATGAATCAAAACTAGAAAAGCTAACAAAGCTATCTGTGTTTACGACGACTGATGCAGTTAAGGTTGGAGTCACGCGAGCTGACCTAACTCGCGGTGTAAAGCAAAGATGCTTGGTGCGGTTGCAGCGTGGACTCTATGCCGTCAATGGCCGACAGATGTCTTATTTGTGGCCGTTCGCTGAAGCAAGCGTTCGTTCTAAAGGTTGTATTATTTGTCTTCAATCAGCACTCAGATATCACAAGATCATCGATGAGCCTTCTCGTGATGTGTGGGTTTGCATCAAGAAGGTAAATCCAAATAACAATTCTTGTTGTTCATTAAAGGTGTTAATTTCTATCATTGTATTTTTAATTTCACTGTTTTATAGGTTTCAAGTTTTTCAAATATCTCGTTGGCTTTTATGACAGATTTAGCCGCACGATGAACCGTTGAATCTGAGCTTGCTCCAGCCAGAATTGTTGCCTGAAGGTTGTTGTGACGTTCTATGAATCGGAGGCGTAGAGCCTCCTTGATTGCTGGGGTAACGATTCGCGTTGCGCTAATGAGTAAGTCTAGCTTTTCTTGCTGTAATTTTTTCACATTAGGTTCCATGCTTCTTCCTCTAGTTCTTTTTGATTTGTTAATTCACAATAGAGTGCAAAGCACATCATTCGCGGTGATACATAGCGAGCATTTGGTTTTAGTTTTTCAATCCAGTTGTTAGAGATGGTTTGATTAAATTCCAAGTTTAAGGCTTCGAAAATTTGCGTAGAAAACTCTTTTAAAAAAGCGAAAATATCCCCTTTATTACTAAGGCTGTATTTAGATGACGTGTTTTTTAGAGAAACCTCAAATGGATGTCCATTATTTAAATTGTTTTCTAATATTTCGTCTTCATATTTTTCAAATTTCGATACGCTATCATTCAATGCATCATTAATGATTGCTTCTGCTTCACCCATTTCTTGCTCTGTAAGATGTCTGTTGAGCATATGGTATGCACAATCTTGTACTTCAAACTCATTGAGTTCCAAAACATCTAATATAGTTTCAGGTATAATATTAATTAAGTCTTCATTAGATTTTATGCGCTCAATTACATCCATAAGTTTTATGTTTTGAATTTCTTCGAGTTCATTTTTTAATTTTAACGTGGTTTCTTTATCTACAATTATGTTGTTCATCTTTATTTCCAGTGGTTTGTTTATGTAACTATATTTGGCTATTAAAGGCCGGATTGCAACACTGTATAAATAAACGGTCTTACGCCAGAACAATGACTTATAATAAGGGTTAAACATAAGTTACTGTTAATGATCACTTTATTTTATTTAATTTTTTTCAAAAAAAAGTTTTCCAAGATAAAAGTTTGCATTTGGTTCAGAGATTTTCTTAATTATCAAAGTATAAGTTCGATAATTCAGAGGTTAGTATGCAGTGCAAGTGTGGCGGTGAAGTAGTAAATAGCGTTCATTCCGTGAAAACAGAAAAAGGTCTAGCAGGATGGCATGACAGTGCCTTCGTCAAAAGTAAGGCTCCGTATTCCATTGATCAATCAATTTGCAAAGCTTGCGGCAGAGTGGCTCACATCATTGTTACTGATTCGAGCGGTGACGAATTATTGCCAAGGTGGCCTGATGCCTAATGTTCATTATTAAACAAGGTTTTAGGCTTGAAAATGATTTTTTACTAGGTTAATTATTCTGCCCAAGGTCTATTTCACGCACTAATCTTTACTACCACAATTAGTAATTACTAAAATTGCTAGTAAAGTGTGGTTTTCATCATTAATTCATCAACTTAATGTGTCGTCATCAGTAAGTTCTGAATCTAAATCAATTTCCATTCCATCAGTTAACTCTAGCCCAACTGAATTGAGACCAGATAACGATTCAATTCGTTTGCCAGCTTCAATGTCTTCGTCAATCATTGCTAACTTACTTTTTAGATGATCAGGGCTCGCATCAAACAATTCTTCGCCAACTGGTTGCGCGTTATTCCATTCTGTCAATGCCACGCTCCTGACACATTTCTAAAAAGATGCGTAGAGACTTCGCCCCTTCCTCTTCCAGCTCTGCAATGCTTTCACCGTAGAAGTCAGCGCCACCATTTATCCCGACAAATTCACCACGAAACGTTTCAGCATCGGGATCGTAATCAATAAGAGCCTTAACTCCGCTGATAACCATTAAATTTTTCATGTCTTAACTCCGCGTTGCTAGTTTACTCAACTAAATAGTTTGTGATTGAGATATTTCACAACATCAGAAAATCCGTTTTGTTCAGAGGTGAGTAGATCAATTGGCCGTTTATTATCAAAGTCTCTGTTTCTCATCTTGATCCAGCCATACAGCAGCTCAGGATTTTTTGGATAAAGCAATCTCAAAGAACGGTGAATAGTGAGCAGTTGTCTTTGTCGTTCTACCGTTTCTACTTTGTCCCCAAGTAATATTCTGGCTTCTTCTTCATTGAGCTTCCAATGCCAAAACAACTTTCCAATCGCTTTTTCGACAACTTCTTGAGCATCTGTATCTGTCATTCGCTAAATTCTCTAACGCTGGTTTTATGTACAGTGGTTTTCAACTAGTCTATTTCAAAATAGGCTATTTCAAAATAGTCTATTTCAAAATATGTTAACTAAATTTGAGGTCAGCTTTCCTATCGCACTTGGGTGTACCTTTATGCGAGTGATGCTTGCTGGTTCAGAACTATTGTAAATGCGATAGTTAAATGCGAGTATAGTGTTTGCGATAATTAAATGCGATAGTTAAAGAAAAATGGACATATTCGGGTATCTAAGAGCGTCAACTGATGAGCAAGACGCTAATCGTGCAAAAAACGAGTTAGAGTTATTTGTACAGCAAAATGGTTATAAAATGCGTTATTGCTTTACTGAGAATGTTTCAGGTGCATCACTCAAAAGACCTGAACTTTTTAAGCTTTTAGATTTCGCTCAAGAGGGCGACTGTCTACTGGTCGAGGCTGTAGATCGGTTATCTCGGTTGAGTGAAGATGACTGGGTTAAACTCAAGCGTATAATCGACTCTAAATCTATCAAGATAATTAGTTTAGATTTACCAACCTCACACATGATTTTAAAGCCAATCTTCCCTGATGAGTTCATGAATAGCGTGTTTAAGGCATTCAACAATATGATGCTTGATACGTTGGCCGCTGTCGCTAGAAAAGATTACGTAGATCGCCGCCGCAGGGCTGCGCAAGGTATAAAGAAAGCCAAAGAGGCTGGTAAGTACAAAGGTCGCCAGTTTGATAAAGATCTCTATGAGACTATCTATAAGCTGAGAGTTGAGAATGATAACTCGATTGCTAAAACAGCTAAGCTAACAAGGGTTCACGCTAGCACTGTTTGTCGAGCTATTAACAAGATTAATGATCTTAAAGAGCGTGGTGAATGTTGGTTTTAGTAATTAGCTAACGTTATGATTGCTCAGCTTCACTTCTATTTCGCTTCAATGTCCAAGCATTCAGCTTATCTTCTTTCATAGCGCCATCAAATTTGTTGTATGCATCATGAATGCTTGTAACGATCTCTTTGTAGTCGTCGCCTATTTGATGCTTCAAATTGCCGTGATTAGCGTTAGCAGTAAGAACTAGTAATGCATTGGTGGCTTGCTCAGCAATTTCTCTCAGCTTTGTTTTTCGATAGTTCTTGTACATTTCATCGATGAACGAATCTAGAGTGTCTAAGCAACTGACTTCTACATCACCGCCTAGCAATTCACTTCTCTTTAATATTTCTTTTTTTCCTTCGAGTTCGCGGTGCGAATTGGCGTAACCTAGGTATCCATCAACATCAAAGTGCTTTATCTCAGATGCTTCTTTTTTAATAAAATCTACATCCATAGCAAAGTAGTACGTTTGACCATTCTCAATAGCAATATCAAATTTCTTAAAGAGGCTCTTGATATCAATCTCAAAGAGGTTAGCTAAAGTTTTTGATTTCTTACCGCTTCCATTTTCAATATAGATAGTTTGCTGTCCTAGTAGCTTGTTACCATTTCTTTTGATTTGCACGATAGACTCCTTTTGGTTCCTAGAAATTATAATATCATCTGTTTAAAATTAAATCTATGATATTTCGTGAATATAGTTATAGTTTTTGAGATTTATTATTTTAAGTTTTAGAAACTATACTAATAGTTTCCAGAATCCATTTGTTATGTTGCCTTTTAAAAGTTACGATGTAACTAACAAAAGGGGCAAAAATGAAAACAATTAATATAGAAGAGTACGAAAAATTTGAAGAAGCAGTTGAGGCTGGGCTTTCTGTTGCCGATGATCACTATTACGACCCGCTGCAAGCAAGAAAAGTGGCAGCGTTCCACGAGGCTAAAGAGAAACTGGGTGAATCTCTATATATCGATCTTCTTGAAGATGTGTTTGATGCATTAATTTCAGATAAAGAGGTGAGTCAATATCCATCATTCACTTCATTAGCTTCAGCAGCAAATAATATTCAGAATGCCATGAATAATTGGTCAAGCGTTGTTAAGAGAGGCGGATTAAAATATGGTTTAAAGCCGAATAAAAGAGGAGCCGCAAAAGCTCTCATTGATGAAATTAAAAGTCTCAATAAAGAATCATTTAGTCCCACAGAATTATTCAATATGCTTTCTTTGTGGCTCGCGCTAAAAAGTTATCTATAAAAAGTTGCATTTACGCTTCTGAGTTTGTATTAATTAAGAGTAAATGATGATTTCATTCAATTTACCAATGGTTAAAGTCCTCCTCTTCGGAGGGGGCATCAAAAAAAATACTCTGGTCATAGTTCTTTGACTTTCATTTTGTATAAAAAAACCAGCTTTCACAGAGCTGGTTTCTTTTTTTTCTAATTTATTAATGGTTTATGCGGCTTGCCTTTGTAGCCAAATCTCTCTCATGTAATCCGCTCCAAGAGCCTTTCTTAATTGTTCATCTAGTTGTTTTGCAGAACCAACAATAAAGCGTTTAAAGCCGCTCTTGTCAGTAAATAGAATGCTGTGAGTTTTGTTATCTAATTTGAAGTTAACTTTTGAGTATGTGGTTGGTATATCAATTAGTAGGTTCATAATATTCTTTTTCATTTTGTTTGTATCTATATATAAGTACATTTTTAACCATTGTGCAAATAAAATTAAATTTAATTTAATTCATGAAAAATTAGTTAAATAATTTTAATTTTGCGAAAATAAATACTAAAATATAAATAAAACGATGAGACGCATTTTAAAATCTATTTTTCTTATATTTTTCATCACTGCATCATTTCAAGTATTTGCAGCTGATTGCACGGATATATTAGATGACTCTTCTCAATCTGTAGCTGTAAAAGAAACGAATTACTATACGATTTGTGATGAGGATTTAGCTGCAAGAGTGACGAATCTTTTGTTTGCAGATGCATACAATAACGATGAGCTTATCAAAAAGCATTATGAGAAAATAGGTCTGCCAACCCCGCCAGCTTCTACTGGTACAGCCTCTATGCTGTCACAAACCGTATCGGCTGTTGGAATGTCTATTAACTACATATTTTTTAGATTTTCAATTGTAGTCATCATGGCCCTAGTTTTCGTCGGTGTTGTGTCAAAAGGGCTTGGGAAAAACTTCACTGATAGCATTAAAGACTCTGACAACTGGAAAGCACTAGCAATGATGGCGCTAGTGTTTGTGCTAGTTTGGCCTGCCAGTCAGTTTGCCATTGGTCAAACATTAGCTATTGCTGCCCTCGGAATCGGCCTTACTTTTTCAAATTATTTACTATCTGCAATTCTTCCGATTTTCTCATTTAGCGCTGAGCTTGATGAAAACTCAGTAACCGCTAATCAGTTTAAGTCTGACGGCCTCGGTTATGCTGCAAATATGACTACGCTGATGCTTGCATCTAAAATGACTCAAGCAACATTCAACAGAACCAATTCTCCTTACGTTAAAGGAGAGTTTAATGACGAACCTTCCGACCTATCTGATATAAGCAGCGACTCTACGGACGGAACTTTCGAATGGTTTAGCGGCACAACAAACCGCAAAGTGACCATAAATGATTACGTAAAGAACATGCTTACTCAGTCTTCTACTGAGATTATCTTTTCAGATATTTATCAGTTCGAGAATATATACGAGCAATTCAATCTTCAGCCAAACTCGACAATTAACGCTCGTGTAATCAGTGGGCAAGTTGTGTCGAACAAGAGTAATGCTGTAGCTACTAGCACGATTGACAGAAATTTAAGCTCAGTTGGTGAAATAAAAGAAATTGATGAGGACGGAGAACTTGTTGAGTCTTTCTTAGAGCTTGATTTGTTTGAAGAACAAGTCTTTGACTCCGTATTCTTTGCTGGCCTTTCCGCTGACCTTGCTACTGAAGATCCGGATATCATAAAGGCTCTCGTTGACAGCAAGCTTGTTAATGAGTTTGCCTCTTCTGTTTATGCAGAACCTCTTAACTCAAACAATCTAGAAAATTTGTCGCAAAAGTTGGTGTCGAAAGCGGAACAATTTGCGAGTAAGAACACAAAGTTAACTGATGAAGAAAAGCTTGAAATCAAAAAAGAGTATTTGAATGCGGCTCAAGCTTACTTTTTTGGTTACTACTCTTATCTATCTAAATCCTCTGATTTATCGAAAAAAGATGGTGCTGTCTTTGCTTTCAATGCGTTTAACACGAACGCAATCCCTCATTCTTCGACTAATCAATTTATTAATACTTTGGCTTATGCGAACGAGGCTGCTCAGCAATTTCTGAAGGTTCGTTGTTCAGAGTTGATGTTTGATATAAACGAAGCACCGAAAATGTACTCTCAATTGCGCTTGCTCAAGCTTTACGCAGAAGACAAATCATCTGCTGCTGCTTCCGCTTCAGCTAGCAAAGTCTTAGACAACTCGGGTCAATGTTTTGCCTATACTGGCAACACTCCGAAAGTGTTGGTTGTTGATTCACTTCGAGAGAAGTTTTATGAAGCTGATGAAGCGTTAGATAAAGATGATGGCAAAATTCGAGTAAAACTAAATAGCATCAAAGGTGATTACGAGAAAGATATTGCGGCACAAAAAGCCGTGCTTAATGAGCGCTTAGAGTCAATTTCAAATTACTACGCAAACATCATGGCGCTTACGGCTCGCGCTAAGCACAAGATTATCGTCGCTGATTCTGCTGATTCATTTTCGATATTGTCTGATTTGAGACGCAGCGGCGCGATGGCGATATCTAAGTACATGATAACGCTGTTTACTGTTGTGAGTGACTTATCCAACAGCGTTAAAGAATCCTCGGCATCAGACGCGACTTATTCGGCATCGACAAATAAAGGGACGTTGTCTCTTGATGTGAAGCAAGGCCCTGAAGCAGAAGAAATTCGTAAAAACACTGGGCAAACTCAAATGCAGCTCGGCGAAGGGGTAAACCTCTACCTCAACATCGACAACGACTTTACTGCTTATGCGTCCGCTCAACAGAGTCAGCTTGAGTCTGAAAGAAGCATTACAGAAGAGATCGTAAATAGCGTAATCGACAGTGTGATTCCGGGGTCTGACACGCTGAAAGAGGGCTTTGGCTTTGATGAAGATAAAACGCTCACTGATTCTCTGAATGAGTGCTCGCTTAACTCATCAAATTGTTTGAATTTCACTGAATCTCCGGTGATTACTCTCATTAAATACGGCAATGACTTGATGAACGTTGCTATCAACGTGTACATGATTGTTACCTTAATGGACACAGTTAGTGGCTTGGTCGAAGATGTTGATGATGTTGTTGATGCGGCGATTGGGTCACTTGGATCTAAAGATGGGGTCCTGAAGTCGATTGCAAAAGTTGTAACTAAGGCTGGTAAATTCTTAATCAAGTCAATTGTGTATGCAGTAAAAGCAGTAACTGATTTGATTGAGCCTCTTGTGTATTTACTGCTTGGAGCAGGTATTACACTGTTCTTTATTACTGCGTTGGCTCCACTTTTGGCTCATACGTTGGCTTGGCTAAACGTATTTTTGGAGGCGCTCGTAGTCTTTGCATTGTCACCACTTTTGTCCGCATTAGCGTTGATCAAAGTGAACAAAAGACCGTTGTTTTCAATTACTAAATTGGCAGGCATGTATGCCTCTTTGATTGCTAGGCCGCCTCTTTTAGTTGTAGCGTTCATCATCTATTACTTGTTCACATACATCGGTGTATTCATGCTGAATGTGATGGTTGGAGGACTGGTTGGTAACGCTACTAACACAGATATCGGGGCTGTTATCGATAACGGAACAGGTATTTCGAATATCGTTATGACAATCGTGATGCTGTGTATCTTTATCTTCTTGCTTTACAAAGTGCTTATGCACGTTAACAAAATCTCACTTGAAGCGGTCGATGCTTCACTAAAATACGTCGGTATAGATGGATTCTCTGTAAACACAATAACTTCAACCGAAGGCATGATCGGCGGTGCAGCGATAACAGGCGCTCTTTCTAAAGTCATGGGTAAAGCGAGTGGAGCGGCTAAGCAATTTGGCGGAAAAGCGAAAGAAATAAAACGTCAGCAAGCTGTTGGTGCTGAGAAGTACAAAAAGCAGCTACAGGCAAAACTAAACGAGAGCGGTCATGATATTGATTTAGACTCTTTCGACAAAGGGGGTAGATAATGAACAAGTTTATTTCTACTCTGCTTTCCTTAGTTCTGCTGCTAGCGTCGAATGTGGCGTTAGCTCAAGACCAAGGCTCATCGTGTGAAAGAGGGACCTCACTTTGTGCAACTTTATATCAGAATGATACTCTGTATATCGAAGCTGCTTCTCAAGCTTTTCCAGAGACAACAAAGTATTTACTGAGCGGCGATAATATATTTCAAAAAATCATAGAGGGATCGGCTCGCAGTTTTTACGTTACAGCAGAAATGCTAACTACGGCGCTATCAGATACAAAAATTCAATACACAGCGATAGATGTGTACTTTGATCACCCAGCTGACTACGACACGTTTATATCTGAGTACATCGCTGGAGAAAAATCTTTTGAAGTATACCGCTTTTTAGAGAAAACGATGGTCATGGTGCTCAACGCTGTGGGCTGGTTTGTAATTGGGCTTGTGATTCTATCTATCTCTTTGAAGATAATTAAGATTGCGTTTCAAGATCGAGGTTTTGAAAACATCGCGAACAACTTTTCTCTTCAATCAGTTGTGTTTGTCATTCTTCCGCCGCTTCTTATTTCTACGAACTCTGACACTTTGCCGCTATTGGCACTGTCTATCTACTCTGCATTCTTGATCGGGTGCTTCTTAGCGTCTTCAGCAGTGATGATGCTGGGCGGATTACTTTTAGAGTTGTTTGCAGCAGAGACAACGTATACACCCATTGCTATTAATGATAATCCGCAGTTTGAAAAGCAAACGATGGAGCTTATCGATAAAACGGCTGATGAAATCGCAGAATCTATTATCTTGATTGATTTAGAACTTGCTAATGTAATCGTAACTAAAGATGGTACGGAAAAAGTCTCTAATGAAGTGTTTCGAAGAGTATTTTCAGAAGATGAGGGGCTGGAGATTAATGAGAAATGCGTTAGCGGTAAATATTGGCACTTCAACATAACCACATCTGACAACTGTAAGTCGTTCAGAGAGTTTTTGAAGTTCAAAACATCAATAACAGAAAATGAGTTCGTTAACGATTGGAGATATAGCTTAAGGAAGCTTGTAAGAGGGCATATCAATGACGACTACTTTGCTGAATACTTTGATACTGAAGAAACAACTCTGCAAGTGATGCTCGACGATTTAATGAAAGAAGTTTATCGACGTGTTGAGTCTAGAAAGACTCAGATTTGCGCAATCAACATATATGGCTCACTTGATGACGGTAACAACAAGCAATCTTCGCTTTGGTTTTGTACAAAATTCGACTACGAAAATAGCAAGTGGAGTGCTGAAAATGGTGTGTCTTTCTTCTATGGAATGGATGTGCTTAGCTTTTACTGGGCCGATAAAAGTACGGACCTAAATATTTATATTCATCGCGTTCAGCAATGGGCCTTGATTGATGATGTGCAAAACTATAAAAAATCTCTTGAGGCAATTTCTTCAAGTATCGCGTCAAAAATTGAGATGGATGATGATTCAAACAGAATCATGATTGACACATCAAATATGGCGAAAGCGTTTTTCTCTGTGACTCATGAACTTGATGTTCGTTACAGGTATAGCTCAAAGATCACTGAGGAAGCATTTAAGCACTTAAATAGAATTTATACAGCGATACTAGAAGCCTCGCCACTTGTTGTTAAAAACGGGGCGGGGTTAGCTGAAACAGCTGATATCGATCACAGAGAACAAGATTGTGCTTTTTTTGGACTGATGTGTGAGCCAGTGTCGACTAAGCTCGATGAAAGTATAGAGGAAAATAATAAGTATCTTAAGGCGTCCGATAGCGGTAACGTAATTAAACTTTTGATGGACTATATTCATCAAAAAGAAAGTGTAGAGCAAAACATTTATTCATCCACAACTCGTTTTACAACAATGATTATGCCAGCTCTTCTCTCATCTAGAGTCGCAATTAGTTTTTATGAGTCTTATAAAAGAAATAATATTAAGGATAAGAATCCGTTGATGAGTGATGCTCAGTTAAATCAATTAGCATCAGCACCAAAATTAGTCAAGAATATATTGAATATATTAATTGTGGTAGTTCTGTGTTTTATAATTTACGGAATAATGCCGCTTGCTTATGTGGTAATTGTAAAATTACTTGAAATGATAGTAAGACTAATAATCCACATAATGTTATCCCCAGTCGCAGTAATAACGTTCCTCTGGACAGTTAATGACAGACAGCACGATGAAGATAACGTGTTTATGCCCGAAAAAATAAAGAACATTGTTGCTAGAACGCTGATAGACCCAGTTTCTATTACCGTTAGTTTTGCTGTCGGCATTATGATGAGTTTAATTACGTACAAATTGTCTAAAGTTATTGTTGCTGCAATTTCTGGATTGATGATTGATCAGTCCTCGATTTCACTGCCAATCGTTTTTGTGTTTGAGGTCTTGTTGAATGCGCTGTTGGCTGGATACATCATGATGAAAACAGCTTCTGTCATCGAGTATACCCACAAAAAAGTGGTAGAGTTTATCGAAGATAACTTGGGCGTAGACTCATCTATTACAGACGAAATGGATCAATTAAAACGCATATTAACACTAGGATTTAAATAAAATTAAAAATCGTTTAAATATTTTCAATATTAATTAAAATTTGTTAAAATATAATAAAAACAATGAAATCATTTAATTATTTATGGATAAAAATAAAAAATACAAATCCATTTATTCTCTATATAGAGATAATCGTTTGGTCTATGTTTTTGCTCTTATTGCTCCCGTGGGCTACATCGATATATGCATTAATAAATAAGATGATAATGGTAGAATCAATGCCAGTTAGCTCTATGGTTCAAATAACATTATTAGGTTGTCTATTTTCAGTTATTTACCTAGGCTCTTTGTTTGTCATCTACAAAATGTATAAGTGGTTTAGATTGAAAGTTGCATCGTTGTATATCTCTGCTACGCAAAATCTGAAAGCAAAAATGGATGAAAAGAAAGGAGAGCTTTTAAAGCGTTTAAAAAGAGAGGTTTAGTATGAAAAAAATACTAAGCCTGCTTGTCGTTCTCTTTACGTCTATCTCTGCGTATTCAGCTGAAGATACAGTTGAATACTCTAAAACATTCAATGTACCAGCGGTCACATCTTCCGCATTCACAACTGATTCAGTCAGTTTAGAAAGTAAAGAGTTGTACACTTCAGCAGATGAAGTGTTCGACGCTTATCACAATAAACTAATCGCGTCCGTGTTTGGGAAAGCTGGCCTGATCTGGTTTTTAAAGAGCGCAACTGATGATGTAACCGTGAAAGAGATAGAGGCGCTAGATGCAAGTTTGTATCAGCAATATCTTCTTCCATTCAATAAAACATCAACAAAGATCATCTCCGTAGCACTCATCGCCTTTACTATTATTTCAACGACTTATATCACGTTTATCGGTGTGAAATTTGCCCTTGAGAAATTGTTGATAACGGCGGGTCTTACAGAAAAAGCAAAATCTAACACCAAGTCAACTATTTCCAGCGTATTCTTCCGAGCGTTAATTTCGATTGGAGTTTTAAGCCCTTTACTAGTTTATGTCAGTGATTACGAGATTGATGAAGACGGGCTGAGTGATGTTGTTGGTTCAAGCTACATCAACAGATTTACCTTAATGCTGGTTGGCGCTTCAGCTGCGATGGCAGAAAGAATCACTCGCGAATTCTCATATGATGAATCTCTGTATAACCCTAATTACTTTGTGCCTTCGCCCGATTATCTCGGTGTCGAGTTTGATGAAATTACGAATTTTGCTTCGTGTATTGCTTCAGAAAGCGCGGGTGGAACGATTCAAGTTAAATCTCATGTGAACGGGATCCTTGGCGACTTAAGTTCGAAAGTGATGAATGATTTTAAGCTTGAGTACGTTGCAAGCTACAAAAACTGTAGTTTGAAAATAAGCACAGTTCATGACAGAGCAGCAATTATTAATCTATCTAATGCTGAGATCTCTAAAGCTATCGGACTGGATGCTAACAAGTTTGCGCAAGAAGTGGAGTCTGTATACAAATCTGAGTTTGACTCATATCTTAAGATTGCTCTTCCTGCTGCAATGCTTATTGCAAAAAAAGTACGTAGAGAAAAAGAGGAGGTGTCTAACGATGTGACTGTTGATATGAAAAGCTGGTTTAAGAAGTGTGATGAAACTTATGCGAGTGCGCAAAATGAATCACTAACTGTTGAAGAGAACCTCGTCGCTTATCAAAAACTACCGATGTGTTTTTCAAGATCATTCATTAAGCGCTTTTCATACCCAGTGAAAGCAGATGGGCAAGACTTTGATGCAGCATTAATGGGTGAAGATGACATACCAATAGGCAGTCGTTGGGTACAAATCTGCGAAAGTTCGTCAACCGACCCAACATCAGGTATTACAAAAACATCTGATCAGATAAAAAACTGTGCTGCACAAGTTTGTAATTTCGACTCCGCTAAGTCATCCATTTTTGCTTGCTCTGTGATGATTAACTCTGTTTCTTCATATCTGAATATTAACCAAGTTAACGATGGAGGATTTTTCTTAGCGCCAGTTGTCGCTCAGAAGCAACTAGAGCAAGAAATTTCTGATGATGCAAAAAGCTATCTAAAGAAAATTACCGCTTCAGCAGAACGGTATGTGGACAGTTCAGAGGGTAATTATGCTACTCGCGACAGTGGTGACATTATATTTAAATATCAACTGAAATTTAGCGAATCTGAGCTATTTAAGCTTGAGCAGATAAAAGAAGCAATTGAGAGCACTTTGTTTAAATCGGTTGACTCAGTGAATTACCCAAACTTTTACATCAATTCGCAAAGAACCTTGCCTGAGTTAATCTCTGGAAACGTCGCTAGATTCAGTTATTGCTTACAGCACAGAGGGCAGTACGCTGAAGATTTAGGTGTATGTGGCAACTCATATCAAGAAGCAAGTCGATTCGTACATTCGTATGTTACCTTGATTGCTATTAGCTACGCTATCACTCTTATACCAAGTATCAAAAAGGTTAAGAAAGACAAGGGCTTTGGTTCTGTATCATCAGAAAAAAACCTTTCTGGATCTTCTAAAAAAGTAGTTCTAGCTATGCTGGCCGCAGCTGGAGTAGGGGCCATTGTTGACTTTGTTATATCTGACGACGAAATCGACTCTCTTGTTGAGTATTTTATGCCAGCGCCCGATCCGTTTTCATCTGATGTGTATATCTATAATGTGGATCCGATCTCAAAAGGAGTTATAGCAGCAATTGTATTGTCATTTAATGACAATGGGGTTGTCGTGTCGGTGCTAAGAACGGCTTTAGGCTGGATATTCATCCTGTTTTCAGCATTCACATATCTTCCAGCCTTGCTGTTTGTTACAACGATCAGCATGGCGGTCTTGAACCTTGTTGTGTTTGTGATTACGTTGCCTTTTCAGTTGGCCCACGCATTCTCAGACTCAAGTCGTCAATCTGGACGTTACATCCGGGTTTTAATGGGTAAATGGATTCTGACGCTTTGTAGGTTCCCTTTGACGATCGCTGGGTTCTTTACGATGTTCGTTGTGTTTGATGCAATTCTTCCATCATTGATTGAAACGACACAAACGCTCGCAATCACTATGGATGTTGATGGTGCGTTTGCATTTATATTTTCAGCGCTATTTAGCTTTGTTTTGTATGGCGTGGCTGTGTTTCTTTTACTGTATATCTCTTTGAATACGATGAACCAATTTTATCAAATAGCTAAGTCTTACTTGGTAGAAGCTCACTCAGAAGATCAGAGAGCCGATGATTTAGATAGAGCACTATCGAGCCTTAATAAGGTTAAAAAATAAGGTTTGGAAATGGCTAAATTGCCCTGATTTGTCAGGGCAATTTTTATGCCTAAATCTGTGTTACAGTTCGAACAAAGGATGAGTTAAGATTGGGTTTTGCATCATTGTAATATTGGAAAATATCAATAATATTCATGAGGTTAGGTTGTTATGACTTAGGAAATTTAAGATTGTAACTTTTATAAGTTACAGTCAAAGACAAGTTCTGTGATTTTCGGATAACAAGCCAAATTAGAATAGATAAATAACCTATTCTTTTTATGTTTGGCTCAATTAAGGGGTCACACGACGATTCGGAAAATATTGTACGCTAAGAACGTAACTTTATATTTATAAAGGAATAATCGTTGTAAGAGAGTTAAAACTAAAAGGCATCAAGGTATTCCTCGCTGCCTTTGTTATTTAATTCTAGGAGAATAACGTTAGCTAATCTCAGGTTTGTTATTGTGTGGCCCAAGAAATCGGTCACCATTGAAGTGAATCATATGATCTGGATTATCAGCAATCCAAACCTCCGTCTCCCAAGCAATGTCTGCTGCATTTTTTCTAAACTCAACCCTATGGGGAAATGCGGTGACATAAACACGCCCTACAGAACAACCGTTCAAAGCTTTTTCAAGCTCTAGCCATCGTTTAGGGCTGACTGGTCCATGGCTCGTTACAGCTTCAATTAAAAACAACCATTGGCGTTTTTCATCATAAACAACAACGTCAGGCAACTTGTCGTGAGACATAGGAGGGACATTCAATGATTCGAGATATTCAGTTTCAAGAACCATATGTTTACCACCTTCATCACGGCTACTCGCTGTATCGCCGATATAGAGGACTTTACCACCTTCCCCCACAAATCTAGGACAAAATTCGTGAACAATATCAGCATGAAGTTGGTTATGAGCACCCGGGGACAGCTTGATTTCATTACCGTCAGGTAAGAGCACAGGAATCTTCTCTTTATTAAGAGTGCGTTCATACATCTCTTGAAGCGTTGGAACATCAGAAAGGAATTTCTTCACAAGCTCTTTCCAATTACCGTTAGGATAAGTGTGTAGAATCTCGATGATAGGCTGATTCAATGAGTAGTTATTGTCTTTGCTATTTGTAGCTCTAGCAGGATTATCACGGTTTCTATCAACGATTTGAGCTTGGTCGAACTGGTGGAGTGTTTGTCTTCTAATCGTTTCACGAGAGTTCGGTTGGTAATCTTTGCCATACTCTGAGCGTATAAAACTCATAATATCAACAGTCGGTAAAAGTGGCGCTGTCGCTACACTCCAATCGTCAGTTGGTTTTACATTAGCAAGAGCAAGAAAGACCCAAGCGGATCTGTCGTTGTATTGCTGTTTTGGCAAGCCTA
Organism: Allocatenococcus thiocycli; assembly: GCF_921292965.1. Taxonomy (NCBI): domain Bacteria; kingdom Pseudomonadati; phylum Pseudomonadota; class Gammaproteobacteria; order Vibrionales; family Vibrionaceae; genus Allocatenococcus; species Allocatenococcus thiocycli. Next base: position 5,458 of record NZ_CAKLCK010000038.1, on the reverse strand, counting down.
AGGCTTTGAGAATTTCTTTAGCTTGTTCTAGTTTTTTATCTCTCATTTTTTTATTTATCAGCCACTAAACTAACAGATCCCACAATGTAACCTATGTGCAGGTTTTTTTCTTCCTTTTGTGCAGGTTTTTTGCGATACTGCCCGTCCAACACACAACTGTATAAAAAAACATGTATGACTGAATTGGCTCAAAATTTACCCCTTAACTTAAATGATATTGCGGATGTTAACCGAGTTGAGGCAAATGGAAAACTCGATGAAAAGCTTAGAGGGAAATTAGGTCAGTTTATGTCATCTTCTGCTGTATCTAAGCTTCTTGCTGAAATGTTTGAAAATGTAGATGGTGAACACCGTCTGCTTGATGCAGGAGCAGGAGTAGGATCGTTAACGGCTGCGTTTGTTGAGCGAGTTAAGAACGATGCAACAAGCATTGATTCAACTTGCTTCGAACTATCAAACGTAATGAATCATTACCTGTCTGATACATTAAAGCATTGTTCAAATACGTGTGAATCATATGGTATCCAGTGGGATCAAACCGTAGTTGAAGATGATTTTATTCAACACTCAGTTGAACAGCTCTTAAACGACAATTTCAAACCTACATATAACAAAGCCATTCTTAACCCACCTTACTTAAAAATTTCTTCAAAAGGCACAGAGCGAGCAGCACTAAGAAAGGTTAGTTTTGAAACTGGAAATCTATACTCAGCGTTTGTAGGGTTAGCGATAAAATTATTAGAAAAGGGCGGTGAACTTGTCGCAATCACTCCCCGTTCATTCTGTAACGGTCCATACTTCAACGATTTCCGTAGATTGTTATTAGACTCTTGCTCAATCAACAAAATTCATGTTTTTAATAGCCGTAAATCAGCATTCAAGGCTGATAAAGTGCTGCAGGAAAACGTTATTTATCACTTAACAAAAGGTGAACCACAAAGAGACACGGTTATTGTCACTTCTAGCTCTTGTGCAGAAGATCCAAGCCCGTATGTTTATGAAGTGCCTTTTGACAGAGTAGTAAGTGAAAACAATCCAGAGCGTTTTATTCATATCATCACTGATGAAGAAGAACAGAGCGTAGCAACTAGAGCAGGTGGTTTACCGTGTTCACTTGAAGATCTTGGTATTCAGGCAAGCACAGGTAAAGTTGTAGATTTTCGCACTAGAGAAAATTTAAGCACCGACTTTGTTGATGGTTCAGTGCCTTTAATCTTTCCACAACATTTACAAAAATGTGCGATTGAATGGCCAGTAGAAAATGCCAAAAAGCCGAACGCACTTTTAAACAACGAAAGCACAGCTAACCTAATGGTTAAAAACGGAACTTATGTTCTAACTCGCAGACTGACCGCTAAAGAAGAGAAACGTAGAATCGTTGCGTCAATCTACACAGCTGATATTGCTGATGTTGAAGTTGTGGGTTTTGAAAATAAAACAAATTACTTTCATGCATTGGGTGAGCCGTTAGATGATGGTCTTGCAAAAGGTCTATGGGTATTCCTTAACAGCACGTTAGTAGATAAGTATTTCCGTCAGATGAACGGTCATACTCAAGTAAATGCTACAGACCTAAGAACATTACGTTACCCAACCAGAGAACAGCTTATTTCTATGGGTGAAGCAGTTGATTTTGCAGAGTTTAATCAAGCATATGTAGACCAGATTATTGAGAGTTTCCTTTGATCTGTGTTTGTAGCTGTAGGAAAGTATGATGATTTTATAGGGGTAAGAAGCTTAGCGTACGTTTTCGTTCCATTGGGCTTCAGACTTCAAAAAGAGCCGATTTTTGTCGGCTCTTTTCATTTCAGCTTACTCTTGTGGCTGATTCTTGGTTCAGACATATGTGTCTTAACCAACTTTGTGGCTGATTCTTGGTTCAGACATATGTGTCTTAACCAACTTTGTGGCTGATTCTTGGTTTAGACATATGTGTCTTAACCAACTTTTTGACTGATTCTTGGAAAAGACATATGTGTCTTTTCCTCAATTAAATAGTGCAATAATTGTTAATCAGGATTGCCCCGCAGCGAGTTACAGATCTATCACGAAGTCTGCGTGACGCACGATGCGTGATGAGCTCATCTTTGCCCCAAAATGATTCAGAGCTGTTCCTCATTCATATTCTGCTAATGCTACTTTCCGATACCAGAGGTTATCCGAATGTGCTTGCGCTATGCTCTCGTGTACTAAATGACCATCTTCAATTTAACAGCTCGATATGAGAACTAATTTTCTGATTTGCAATTGAGATTGAGCAAAGAAGATTGCACTATAAGATCAAGAAAAGCGACTCTGCGCAACCTAATATACGTCTATTTAGAGGATGAAATGAACGAGTATCAAGAGTTATATAAACAAGCAATGTTGAGATCAGAAGAGATTTTTGGTTCGAAATATCTACCTAACAAAATGAGCATAGACCTTTCTCTTAAAGATTACAGCACAGATGTTATTAAAAACGCTTTGATTGCAGATTTTCAAGAGTTCATTCCAAGTACAAACGCGTTGGTAGGTAGCTGTTTCAAGGTGGTAAGAGAGGCTTCATACGTGTTGAATGAGCTAGGTGTTCCACACTACTTAACCATAGGAGATGTAACATATAAAGGTAAGCCATATTACCGTACAACAGTGGGAAGTATCTTCAAGGAAATTAAGCAAGGATATGTACCCCATGCACCAGCGAATGCACATGCTTGGCTAACCCTTGAATCTGGTCAAGTAGTTGATTTAACGATCTTGTCTTCAGTTAACAAGAGAGAACACCCTGAAAGTGAGCTTCCATGGTCTCAAGCTATTTATGTGTCGTCTTCTGAGGACAGTTCGGAATTATCTCACACACCAATACTGCAAGGCTTTGGTTATCACCTAAATGTAGTTAGCCATCCTTTTGAAATGAACTATAGTATTTACGTTCAATGGATAAATGATTTTCCACATTTTAACAAAACACAAAACGTTTAAGGCTTCAAGACACTTTTTCTAACCTAAGGTGAGCGCGTTAGTGCTATAAATCTAACGCGTTTCTGTCCAGATTTGTTTTACGTCACCGTATTTAAGCCGTATCACCGTATCACCGTATCACCGTATTTAAGCCGTATCACCGTATTTAAGCCGCTCCCTAGAACATCCACCTAAAACATGTATACCCCAATACGTTTGCTAGGGGCACGAAAGAGGCTAATGATTCAGCCTCTTTCGGTCGGCTCAGCTACCTGATCGACAACAGGTGAACGACTGGCTTACCACACGCTCAGGAACAGAAGCTCCTTAGGTTCTTCCACAAATGAGTTCTGCTCCAACGTGGGTCAATACTGAACCTTGGCCAAATTGCAATACCCGATTTTGGCTTAATTGTTTTGGTTCAGACATATGTGTCTTTTCCTCAATTAAATAGTGCAATAATTGTTAATCAGGATTGCCCCAAAACGTGGTAGCAACTACTAAGAAATGCTTATCTGTTGCTTTCCAACTCATAAGCATTTCTTAGTACATCTGTTCCCGGTCACTGTAACAAGCCTCTGCCCCATTCCTTAGCGCGAAAGTTTACTCACAATCTGTGATTGTACGTTTGCCTTACCTGTAGTTATCCGAGGGAGTGTCGAAGTAAGCTTTTTAAAAATTATCCGTCATTTTTGCAGTCTAATACCCAATGCCTCTCATTAACCTATTGATTATAAATTGAACTGTGATTGGAAAGGCTGCATGATAGGAGTATGAAAGGCGGCTAAAAGACGGCGTTTTTCAAGGTAGTTGTCATCATTTGCTTGCTTATTAAGCAGCTTCTCTTTCTGGATTTAGGTGAACTTCACCGACTGGTTCACAGTTCCTGATATCACTAGGCCAACGCTCAGGTTTTCGCTGCTTTGCTGCGAGCAATACCTCAGCTCGGCGCTTCAAGATCTCTTCATCTTGTCCATTATGACGCTCTGAAGGCGTGACATAATTTAGCTTACTGTGCTTGTGTTCAGTGTTGTACCAGCGCACGAAGGCTTCAACCCAACTGCGACTACTGTCAAGAGTTTCAAAGCCCTTTGTCGGCCAGTTTGGCACGTACTTAACCGTGCGGAACAACGATTCAACATACGGGTTGTCATCACTGACTCTTGGGCGGCTATACGATGAGGTAATGCCTAATTCATCCATCTTCGCTTTGAACGTCAGCGATTTCATGGGCGCACCGTTATCCGAGTGAAGTACCAGCGGTTGATTGAAGCACTGTTCTCGCATCAACGTCCGTTGCAGGAGTTGTGACGCTAACTCACCGCACTCACGTTCATACACCTCATAACCCACGATTTTTCGGCTGTAGATGTCCTCAATGACGTACAGATAATAGTGTTGGCCTCGAACCTTTGAAGGCAAGTAAGTGATATCCCATGTGTAGATTTGATTCGAGCCTGTCGCCGTATAACTCGTTGGCTTCGCTTGCTTTTGTCTACTCCGCTGACGGCCTCGATTATGAAGTTGTCCTTGTGCACTCAGTATCCGATAATAGCTCGACTCTGAGGCGATATATTCACCTTTATCAAGCAATGTTGGTACGATTTGAGTCGGAGGTAAGCTCGCAAACTCAGGGCGGTTACATACCTCGATAATCGCATCACGCTCTTGCTGCGAGAGCTTGTTAGCTGGCTCTGCTCTGGCACAGGTCGGTCTTTTATCCGCCTGAACCTCTCCTTGTCGATACCATCGACGATACGTTCTCACGTCAATTTGAACCTCATGACAAGCTCGTTCTAAGCGGCAACCGCTTTGCTTGGCATCGTGGATAAGAGCAATCAGGTACTGCCTTTCATCGGTTGAGGTTAGTCGTCCTCTGGCTCTTCCCCGTAAAAGGCTCTGAGCTTTTTTCGTAGAACCAACAGGGCAGCAGTTTCAGCCAGTGCCTTTTCTTTGTGGCGTAATTCCTTCTTAAGCTCTTTGATTTCAAGCTTATCCGCTTTGGCCTGCTTCTTTGCTTCCGCTTCCCGCTCTTTACTCGACATAAACCCCTGCATACATTCGCTGCGCCAGCTTTGGACTTGCTCAGGAAACAGACCTTTTTCACGACAATATTGGCTGAGTTCATTCTCGGTCATCGAGTAAGTCTCGGCGACGATGGCAAGTTTAGTTTGAGCAGACCACTGCTCTGTTGAAGTGTTGCTGTTTGGCACTGCGGCTCCTGAATGTCTTAGTTGCTGTCGCCAATGATACAGGGTCGCGGTGCTAATGCCTTCTTCTTTTGATAATTGGCTTACTGACATGGAGTATGGAGGCAGTAGCTTCTTCAATATGGCTTCTTTTCTTTCTGCTGGAATACGAGACAAGGTTCACTCATTACCACCCATACTGGTTAAATTTTAACAGTGACAACTATCCTGCCAGAGGGGGAGACATATAAAAAGCGTTAGGCATCAGGGTATCTCAGCATACCTAAGGAAAAGAGATTGATAGATATAAATTCAGAGAAAAAAAT